>DASVZD010000347.1:0-12756 GCA_036391815.1 Rhodocyclaceae bacterium | reverse complement strand
AAGTTCTCCCCCGACGGCGGCAGGGTCGAGATCCGGGTGAGCCGCGCAGGCGGACAGGCCACCATCGACGTGATCGACGAGGGGCCGGGCATCCCGCCGGCGGAGCGCGGCCTCGTCTTCGAGCCCTTCTACCGCGGCGAGGCCGCGCGCGGCGTCGCCGGCGCCGGCCTCGGGCTGGCGCTGTCGCTGCAGTTCGCCCGCGCGCACCGCGGCGACCTGGTCCTGCTGGACTCCCCGGCCGGCGCCCATTTTCGCGTCACCCTGCCGCTGTCCGGCGGGCGTTGACGGCAACTTCCGAACGGCGCGGCGCGACGCCGGTCAACGAGGCTAGAACATGGAACAACCGACCGTACTGGTGGTCGACGACGACCCCGACCTGCTCCACCTGATCGGCCTGCGCCTGCGCACGGCCGGCTACGCCGTCATGTCCGCCGCCTCCGGCGAGCAGGCGCTCGAGCTGTTCCATGCCCATGCGCCGCGCGCGGTCATCACCGACCTGCGCATGGAAGGCATGGACGGGCTGGCGCTGTTCGAGCGGCTGCATGCCGAGGCGCCGTCGCTGCCGGTGATCATCCTCACCGCCCACGGGTCGATTCCCGAGGCGGTGCGGGCCACCCAGCGCGGCGTGTTCGGCTTCCTCACCAAGCCGTTCGACGGCCACGAGCTGGTCGAGCGCGTGGCCGCCGCCGTGGCCTTGTCGCCGCCGCTGAAATCCGCGGCCCCGGAGACCGCCTCGATCGGCGGCCCGTACGCCAGCGCGGCGATGAACGAGCTGCAGCGCCAGGCGCGCCGCGTGGCCGCGGCCGACGAACCGGTGCTGATCGCCGGGCCCACCGGGGCCGGCAAGCAGGCGCTGGCCCGCGCCATCCACGACGCCGGGCGGCGCGCCGCCAAGCCCTTCGTCGCCCTGCACTGCAACGAGCTGCCGGGCGGGCGCGCCGGCGAGGACGCGCCGCTGGCCCAGGCGGTGACCGACGTCGCCGGCGGCACGCTGTTCCTCGGCGAGGTCGACAAGCTGCTGCCCGGCGCCCAGGTCCGCCTGCTGCCGCTGGTGCGCGACCTCGGCCTGTTCTCCGTGCTCGGTCAGCCGAAGGAAAACCCCAACGTGCGCATCATCGCGGCGACCACGCAGTCGCTCAACCAGGCGATCCGCGCCGGGCACTTCCGCGCCGACCTCTATTACGCGCTGAGCCGCAACGTGCTCAACATGCCGTCGCTGGCGGACCGCCGCGACGACATCCCGCTGCTGGTGGCGCAATTCACCGCGCAGTTTCCCGAGCATCCGGCGCTCGGATCGCGCAGCTTCGCGCCGGACAGCCTGGCCTTGCTGCAGCATGCCGACTGGCCCGGCAACGTGCGCCAGCTGCGCAACGTCGTCGAGCAGGCGCTGAGCCTCTCGGTGACGCCGCAGGTGCCGGTTTCGCTGGTGCGCCGGCTGCTCGCCGAGGAGAACGAGCGCGAGATGGCGGCCTTCGACGAGGCGCGCCGCGCCTTCGAGTACGACTACCTGGTCCAGCTGCTGCGGACCACCGGCGGCAACGTCGCGCGGGCGGCACGCGTGGCGCGGCGCAACCGCACCGAGTTCTACAAGCTGCTCGGCCGGCACGGGCTCGACCCCGGCGCCTTCAAGCGCTCGGGCACGTAACAACTACCGGCGCGCGCGCCTTGGCGGTAATCCTTACGACGGCTCGACGCCGTGCCTCGCCATGCGCCGCTCGACGATGCCGAGCGCTTCCGGCGGCGCGTTGCGGCGGCGGCGGTCGCCGGGCACCGGCTGCACGCCCACGCCGTGCACATGGACCATCTCGCCGCCCAGCCAGCCGGAAACGCCCAGCATCAGCACGGTGAGCACGGACAGGCCGATCGGCAGCCCCGTTTCCATGCCGTTGAGGCGCAGCCAGAGGTTCGCCGCGTAGATGACGACCGCGGTCAGGTTGATCGCCATGTGGGTGAGGGCGATCTTCCTGACGTCCGGGTCGGCGATCGACAGCAGGTCGATGAAGCCGGGCACGGCGGCGGCGAGGGCGCCCACCAGGCCGCCTGCCATGGTGAAGAAGGCGACCAGCGACCAGGTCCCCGCCACGTCCGGATCGGAAACGGCGAGCGAAACGAGGTCGCAGACCAGTGAGAAGATCCACAGCCCGATCGGGAACACGACGAGCATCGGGTGCAGCGGGTGCTTGGCGACAGACGCGGGGGTTTGCATGGGGCCTCCTTCGGCGGTACCTGGAACTGGCCTAGCAATGCCCGCGCCAGGGCGGAAACATTCGGCAACACATCGGCATGCCGTGCGCCGGGCGGCGCTGGTTACACTAGCGGCATGAAGCGGCTCCCCCTGATCTGGGTCGTCGACGACGATCCCGAGTTGCGCAGATTGCTCGAACAGTACCTGGCGACACAGGGGTTCGAGGTCAGGGCCTATCCGGATGCGGTCGACCTCGAGCGCAAGCTGCAGCGCAACCGCCCCGACCTGCTGGTGCTCGACGTCATGATGCCGCAGGTGGATGGGCTCGAGGCCTGTCGCCGCATCCGCGCCTCGGGCGACGACGTGCCGATCATCATGCTGACGGCGAAGAACGAGCCGCTGCACCGCGTCGCCGGCATCGAGACCGGCGCCGACGACTACCTCGGCAAGCCCTTCCTGCCGCGCGAGCTGACGGCGCGCATCAACGCCGTGCTGCGCCGGCGCGGCAGCGTGCCGCCCGGCACGCCGCTGGCCGACGGCGAGGAGGTGTCGTTTGGCGACTTCCGGCTCGACCTCGGCACGCGCACGCTGTGGCGCGGCGACCAGGCCGTCGACATCACCTCCGGCGAGTTCTCGCTGCTGGCCGCCTTCGCCCGCCATCCGCACAAGCCCTTGTCGCGCGAACGGCTGATCGAGCTGGCACGCGGGCGCGGCGCCGAGCCGTTCGAGCGCAGCGTCGACGTCCAGATCTCGCGGCTGCGCCGGACCATCGAGAAGGACCCGGG
The DNA here is from genome assembly GCA_036391815.1 of Rhodocyclaceae bacterium. Taxonomy (GTDB): domain Bacteria; phylum Pseudomonadota; class Gammaproteobacteria; order Burkholderiales; family Rhodocyclaceae; genus Nitricoxidireducens. Next base: position 9,786 of record DASVZD010000347.1, on the reverse strand, counting down.
CGCGCCGCGCCTGATCCAGACGGTGTGGGGCTTCGGCTACGTGTTCGTGCCGAACGGGAACGACGGCGGCGAGGCCGCGGCGTGAGGGCCCTGCCGCGCTGGCACGATTCGCTCACGCTGCGCCTGGCGCTGGTGCTGCTGGTGGCGCTGGCGGCCAGCTACGGCACCATGTACGCGCTGTTCCTCTCCCACCTGGACGAGACGCGCCTCAACAGCTTCTCGCGAACCATCGCGGTGCAAGTGCGCCTGCTCGAGGAATTCCTCGAGACCAAGCCCGCCGCCGACCTGCCGCCGCTCAAGGGCCTGCTGATCGCGCCGGCGCTGCCGAACATCACGCCGGACGACGGCGAGCGCCGGGAGCGGGCGGCGGCGATCCAGGCGCGGCTCGATGCCGAGCTCGGCCGCCCGGTGCAGGTGATCGCCGCGCTGACGCCCGAGCCGGGCCTGTGGCTTGACCTGCAGCCGGGCAGCGGAGTGACGCAGTGGCTGTTCATGCCGACGCCGAAGATCATCTACCGGCGCAGCGACTCGCTGGTGGTGGCGCTGATCGTCGGCTTCCTGGTGGTGTTCGTCGGCGGCATGCTGCTGCTGTGGCAGGTGCAGCGGCCGCTGGAACGCCTGGCGAAGGCCTTCGAGGCGATCGGCCCGGCGGCGCCGCCGCGCCAGCTCGACGTCGGCGGCTTCGGCATCAGCCGCCTGGTGATCGAGCGCTACAACGAGATGGCGGCGCGCCAGCGCCGCTACGAGGAGGACCGCGCCATCATGCTGGCCGGCGTCGCCCACGACCTGCGCTCGCCGATCACGCGGCTGCGGCTGCTGCTGGAGCTGGAGCACGGCGAGCGGCGCGGCGAGTTCAACCAGAACCTCGGCGAGATCGAGCGCATCACCGAGCAGTTCCTCGCCTTCGCGCGCGGCTACGACGACGAGAGCGCCTCGCCGCACGACCTCAAGCCCTTCGTCCAGGAGGTGGCATCGCCGTTCCGCGAGCGCGGTGTGGCGATCAAGCCGTCGGCGCAGGACGCCATCGTGGCGATCCGCCCCAACGCGCTGCGCCGCGCGCTGATCAACCTGATCGAGAACGCGCTCGAATACGGCGTGGCGCCGGTGCTGGTCGACGTGCGCGGCGAAGCGGAGGAGGTCGTCGTGGCGGTGTCGGACCACGGGCCGGGCATCCCGGCCGCCGACATCGAGCGCGCCACGCGGCCCTTCACGCGGCTCGACAGCTCGCGCGGCGGCAAGGGCCACTGCGGCCTGGGCCTGGCCGTGGTGGCGCAGATCGCCGAGAGCCACGGCGGCCGGCTGGTGCTGCATGCCGTCCAGCCTGCGGGCTTCGCTGCGGAGATCCGCCTGCCCGCGTCAATGGCCTGAACGGCGCCAGCGCCGGTCGGACCAGCGGGCGGAACGCCCGCCCAACACCCCGAGTCTCCTTCCGGACGGCGTGCACCCGTGCGCCGTCTTTTTCACACTCGGGAAGGAGCAATGCCATGAACCACGGTCTTCTGATCCGCCGCGCCGCGGCCGCCCTCGCGCTCGCCGGCCTGGCGCAATTCGCCGCCGCGCAATCGAACGACTCGTCCGGCGCCGCCGGTTCCACCGATCAAAGCGGCAGCGGCGTGACGAGCAGCCCCGATCCGATGCAGGACCGCACCATCCAGCCCGGCGCGCCGGGGGCGTCGGAAGAAAGCGGCGCCCAGGGTCCGCAGGGGCCGATGAGGACGGAACCCGAAGACCAGTCGCAGTCGCCGTCCGGCACCCCGTCCAGCCGCGACACCGAGGGCAGCCAGGCCGCGCCCTCCGGTTCCGACCAGATGCAGCAGCAACAGCCGCAGCAGCAACAGCAGTCGCAGTAGGCGGCGGCTAGGCGGCGGTCTCTTCGCCCTGTGCCGGGCGCGGCAGCGAGAAGTAGAAGGTCGCGCCGGCGCCCACCTGGCCTTCGGCCCAGGTGCGGCCGCCGTGCCGGGCGATGACGCGGCGCACGTTGGCCAGCCCGATGCCGGTGCCTTCGAAGTCCTCGGCGCGATGCAGCCGCTGGAACACGCCGAACAGCCGGTCGGCGTAGGTCATGTCGAAGCCGGCGCCGTTGTCCCGCACGAAGATCGCGTCCTCCCGGTCGCCGGGCTGCCAGCCGATCTCGATGACGGCCGGATCGCGCTGGCGCGTGAACTTGATCGCGTTGAGGACGAGGTTGCTGAGCGCGACGCGTAGCAGCGTGCGGTCGCCGGTCACCACGGGAAGCGCCGCGATGCGCCATTCGATGCGGCGGCCCTGGATGTCGGGCTCCAGCTCCTGGAGCAGCTCGGCCACCATGGCGCCGAGGTCGACCGGCGCCTTGCGCAGTTCGCTGCGTCCGATGCGCGAGAAGGCGAGCAGGTCGTCGATCAGCTTTTCCATCTGGCGCGCCGCCCGCGAGATGACCTCCATGTAGTGGCGGTCGTCCGGCCCCAGCGTGGCCTCGATGTCGTCGCGCAGGATGTGGATGAAGCCGTCGATGTGGCGCAGCGGCGCGCGCAGGTCGTGCGAGACGGAATAGGAAAAGGCCTCGAGCTCCTTGTTGGCCGATTCCAGCTGGGCGGTGCGCTCGGCGACGCGCTGCTCGAGTTCCTCGTTGAGCTTGCGGATCTCGGCCTCGGCGCGCTTGGCCTGCGTCACGTCGCGGATAATGCCGCGGTAGCTGGCCACGGCGCCGGCGGCGTCGCGCACGGCGGTCAGCGCGCAGTGGGCGACGAAGCTGCTGCCGTCCCTGCGCTTGACCATCACCTCGTACTCGGCGGTGCCGTGTGCCTCCACCATGGCCAGGATGCGCCGGCGATCGGGCGGGTAGGCGTAGATGTCGCGCTCGAGGTCGAGCCGCGCGACCTCCTCGGTGCTGGCGTAGCCGAGCATCGCCAGGCCCTTCTTGTTGATGTCGGCGATGCGGCCGGCCGGCGTCGTGATGAACAGGCCGTCGAAGGACTCCTCGAAGATGGTGCGGTACTTCTCCTCGCTGCGCTGCAGGCGCTCGCGGTCGTCGAGCAGCTGGCGCTCGGCCGCGGCCAGCCGGGCCGAGGCCTCGTTGAGCGAGTCGCCGAGTTCCAGGATTTCCGCGGCCGGATGGCCCGCCAGCGCGACCTGCTCGCCCTTGCGCTCGGCGAGCCGCCGGGCGAAGCCGCTGAGCTGGCCGATCGAGTGCACGATGGGACGCAGGATCAGCAGGATCAGCAGCGCGCTGCAGGCCATCCACGCCGTGGCCAGCAGCAGCGAGTGTTCCCACGCGCGCGCCTGGGCGGCGCGGATGGCGGAAAGGCTGAGGTCGGCGCGGATCCAGCCGAGCAGGTGCGCGGCCTCGATGGGCTGCCAGACCACCAGCCGGTCGCCCTCGATCGCGACCTGCGGCGCGCGCGTGGCCGGCACCGGCTGGCGCTCGATGCCGGTGCGCGCAGTGGGCTGGGCGCCGCCGCTGCGCGCGACGTCCCATACCAGCGCGCCGTCGGGCTCGAACACCTGCAGGCGGCGCACGTCGGGCAGCCGCACCGAGCGGAGCAGGAAGGCCTCCAGCGCCGCGTAGTCCTCCACCAGCAGGTCGCGCGCGATGGTCTCGGCGAAATTGCGGACGATCACCGTCGAGTTCGCGGTCATCGCATTGAGCAGTCCGGCGGTCTGTCGGCTGGCCGACAGCCAGCCCGAGGCGACGCCGGTCGCCAGCAGCACGCACGACACCAGCAGGACGACGCGGCCCTTCAGGCGGCGCGGGAAGAGCGGCATCCTAGTGTCCCCAGTTGGTGGCGCCCCTGATGTCGATTTCCTCGAGGGCGGCGTAGTCCTTGCGGTAGTCGGCGCGCACCGGGTCCTCGAGCTTGAGGGTGGCGAGCAGCGCGGCGCCGACGGGGGTTGCCGCCATGGCCAGCACCGCCTGCGTCACCGCCTCCTGCACCTGACGCGGCACGCGCGGGCTGGCGCTCAGCGGGTGCGCGCCCATCGGCGGCGTCTCGACCACCTTGCGCAGCTGCCTGCGCGTATCGGCCGACTCGCGGCTCATCTCCGGCTCGAACACGGCGCCGGCATCCGTCTTGCCGAGCAGCACGCTGATGATGACGTTGCGCGTGGTTCCCGCGTATTCCTTGCCGAAGTCGACCTTGTCCTTCTTTGCCAGCAGGTGCTGGAGCGTGACGCTGCAGACGTTCTTGTTGCCGACGAACGATATCTTCTTGCCGACCAGGTCGTCGACGCTGCGGATCGGCGAGTCTTCGCGCACGTAGAGGCCGACGGAGACCGGCTTGCGCGCATGCACCAGCGGAACGTAGCCGCTCGAGACATGGGCGACCACCGCCTGGATCGGCGACGAGAAGATGAAGTCGGGCATCCCGCTCCAGATGTCGCGCTCGAACTCGGCGGTGCGCTCGTAGTGCTTGAGTCGGAACTCCAGTCCGGTGGCCTTCGACAGGCGCTCGACGAAGGGGCTCCACAGCGCGTTCATGGTGACCGCGGGCTGCGACGGCAGGATGGCCAGCGTATAGACGGCGCGGTCGGCGGCCGCGGCGCCGAAGGCGGCAAGGGCGAGCACGGCGAGGACGAGGCGGTGCAGGACGAGTTTCATTCGACGCTCCGGACTTCAGGGATGGAGACCATGCTGCCGATCACCCCGCGGATCATATCGTGATCGTCCCCCGACGGGAGGCGGTTGCCGGCAAGCCGGTTTCCGCGCTGCGCGGCCGGCATGCCGGCTGCGCCTACTGCGGCGGGTTCCAGCTCCCGCCCAGCGCCTTGAGCAGGGTGGCGTTGGCGACCAGCCGGCGTCCGGCGACGTCGAGTTCCGCCCGCTTCGCGGACAGCGCCGCGGCCTGGGTGGTGACCACGTTGAGGTAGCTGACGATGCCGGCCTGGTACTGGTTCTGGGTCAGCGCCAGCGATTCGTCGGCCGCCTGGCTGGCGGCATGCTGAAAGCCGGCTTCCTCGCCGAGCACGTTGAGCGCCGCCAGGTTGTCCTCGACTTCCTGGAAGGCCGCCAGCACCGTCTGGCGGTAGGTCGCCACGCTCTTGTCGTAGCCGGCGACGGCGGCTTCCTTGGCGGAGGAGCGGGCGCCGGCGTCGAACAGCGTCATCGCCAGCGCCGGGCCGATCGACCAGAAGCGGTTGGGCAGGGTGAACAAGTGCGACAGGCTCGAGTTCTGGTAGCCCGCCGTCGCGCTCAGCGTGAGCGACGGGAAGAAGGCCGCCTGCGCGACGCCGATTTCGGCGTTGGCCTGCGCCATGCGGCGCTCGGCGGCGGCGATGTCGGGGCGGCGCTCGAGCAGCTCGGAAGGCAGGCCGCCCGGCATCTCGGGCAGCTTCGGCAGCCCGTCCACCGGCGCCAGGCTGAAGTCCGCCGGCGCCTTGCCCAGCAGCACGGCGATGGCGTGCTCGAGTTGGGCGCGCTGGGCGCGCAGGTCGACCGCCTGGGCCTGGGTCGACTTGAGCTGGGTCTCCGCCTGGGCGACGTCGACGCGGCCGGCCACGCCGGCCTCGTAGCGGTTCCTGGTGATCTCCAGCGAGCGCTCGTAGGCCTTCACCGTATCGTTGAGCAGCCGCTGCTGGGCGTCGTTGACGCGCAGCTGCAGGTAGCTCTGCACCAGCGTCGCCTGCGCCGACAGCAGGGCGGCGCCGAGGTCGGCGTTGCTCGCCTGCGCCGAGGCGCGGCTGGCCTCGACGTTGCGCGAGATGCTGCCCCAGACGTCGGCTTCCCAGGTGGCGGAGAGCGTCGGGCGCACGCTGTTGCGGATCGGCGAGCCGGGCGTCACGGCGGTGCCCGCGGCGCCGCCGGTCAGCGAGGACGAGGTGCCTTGCGAGCGCGTCGCCGTCATGTTGGCGCTGACGCTCGGGAACCACGCGGCCTGCGCCTGGCCGAGCAGCGCCATCGCCTGGCGGTACTGCGCCGCGGCGGCGTGCACGTTCTGGTTCGACACCTCGACCTGCGCCACCAGCTTGTCGAGTTCGGGATCGCCGTAGGCCTGCCACCAGGGGCCGCGCGGCTGCTCGTCCCGCGGCTCGGCCTGCTTCCAGTTGCCGGCCTCCTTGTAGGCGGCGGGCGTCTCGACGTCGGGGCGCTGGTAGTCGGGGCCGACGGCGCAGCCGGCGAGCAGCAGGAGGGCGAGCAGGGGAGGGAGGCGGCGTGCGGTCATGTCGGGTCTCGCAGGAGTTGCGGCGGCGTCCCGGCGGAACGGCGGCGCGCCAGCATCCACAGGCGGAAGCGGTCGAGGTAGAGGTAGACGACGGGCGTCGTGTAGAGCGTCAGCAGCTGGCTGAGGATGAGGCCGCCGACGATCGAGATGCCGAGCGGGCGGCGGAACTCGGCGCCCTCGGAGAAGCCGATGGCGAGCGGAATGGCGCCGAACAGCGCGGCCATGGTCGTCATCATGATCGGCCGGAAGCGCCGCAGGCAGGCCTTGCGGATGGCCTCGCGCGGCGGAATGCCTTCGCGGCGCTCGGTGTCGAGCGCGAAGTCGATCATCATGATGGCGTTCTTCTTGACGATGCCGATCAGCAGGATGATGCCGATCAGCGCGATGATCGACAGCTCGCTGCCGAAGGCCAGCAGGGCGAGTAGCGCGCCGACGCCCGCCGAGGGCAGCGTCGACAGGATGGTGAGCGGGTGGATCAGGCTCTCATAGAGCATCCCGAGCACCAGGTAGACGGTGACCAGCGCCAGCAGGATCAGCATGGGCTGGCTGGACAGCGATTCCTGGAAGGCCTTGGCGGTGCCCTGGAAGCTGCCGTGCACCGAGGTCGGTGCATCGAGGCGCAGGATGGCGTTGTCGATGGCGCGCGTGGCCTGCGACAGCGAGACGCTGGGCGGCAGGTTGAACGAGATGGTCGAGGCGGCGAACTGGCCCTGGTGGTTGACCGCCAGCGGCGTGGACGTCATCTCGTAGTGGGCGATCGCCGAGAGCGGCACCTGCAGGCCGCCCGGCGCGATGACGAAGATTTCCTTGAGGATCTGCGGGCTCTGCCAGTACTGCGGCGCCGCCTCCAGCACGACGCGGTACTGGTTGAGCGGGTGGTAGATGGTGGACACCTGCCGCTGGCCGAAAAGGTCGTTCAGGGTCTGGTCGATCAGGCTCACCGGGATGTTGAGTCGCGCCGCGGCGTCGCGGTCGATCACCAGGCTGGTCTGCAGGCCCTTGTCCTGCTGGTCGGTGTTGACGTCCGCCAGTTCCGGCAGCTGCGCCATCGCCTGGCGGATGCGCGGCTCCCAGGCGCGCAGCTCGGCGATGTTGTCGGCCTGCAGCGTGTACTGGTACTGGGCGTTGGCCGGCCGGCCGCCGATGCGGATGTCCTGCTGCGGCTGGAGGAACAGGCTGGCGCCTGGTTCGCGCGCCAGCTTCGGGCGCAGCCGGCCGATGACCTTGTCCGCCGAGATGCGGCGCTCGGCGAGCGGCTTCAAGGCGACGAACATGAAGCCCGAGTTGCGCTGGCCGCCGCCGGTGAAGGCGACGACGTTGTCGACGGCCGGATCGCTGCGCACGATCTCGACGAAGTTCGCCAGCTTCTCGCGCATGGCCTGGAACGAGATCGCCTGGTCGGCCTGGATGCTGCCGATCAGGCGGCCGACGTCCTGCTGCGGGAAGAAACCCTTGGGGACGACGACATAGAGCCAGAAGTTGAAGCCGATGGTGGCGGCGAGCACCACCAGCATCAGGCGGCCGTGCGCCAGCGCCCAGTCCAGCGTCACCTCGTAGCCGCGCAGCGCGCGGGCGAAGACGCGCTCGCTGGCGTGGTAGAGGCGGCCGTGCCTCTCCTCGTCGCGCGCCTTGAGCAGCCGTGCGCACATCATCGGCGTGGTGGTCAGCGACATCGCCAGCGACACCAGGATCGCGGCCGACAGGGTGACGGCGAACTCGCGGAACAGCCGGCCGATGATGCCGCCCATCAGCAGGATGGGAAGGAACACGGCGATCAGCGACAGGCTCATCGAAAGCACGGTGAAGCCGACCTCGCGCGCGCCCGCCAGCGCCGCCTGGAAGGGCTTCATGCCTTCCTCGATGTGGCGCGAGACGTTCTCCAGCACCACCACGGCGTCGTCCACGACGAAGCCGGTGGCGATGGTGAGCGCCATCAGCGACAGCGTGTTGAGGCTGTAGCCGAACAGGTACATTACGCCGAACGTGCCGATCAGCGACACCGGCACGGTGACGCTCGGGATCAATGCGGCGCGCCCGTTGCGCAGGAACAGGAACACCACCATGACGACCAGCGCGACCGACATCATGAGGGTGCGCTCGACGTCGTGCAGCGAACCGCGGATGGTCGGCGTGCGGTCCATCATCACCCTAAGGTCGATGGCGCCGGGGATCGAAGCGTGCAGGGAAGGCAGCAGGGCGCGCACGCGGTCGACGGTCGCGATGATGTTGGCGCCCGGCTGGCGGTAGAGGATCATCATCACCGCCGGCTTGCCGTTGGAGAGGCCGGCGTTGCGCACGTCCTGCACCGAATCCTCGACGCTGGCGACGTCGCCCAGCCGCACCGCGGCGCCGTTCTTGTAGGCGACGATCACCGGCATGTAGTCCGCCGCCCGCATCGCCTGGTCGTTGGCGAGCAGCTGCCAGTGGCGCGTGCCGTCCTCAACGAAGCCCTTGGGGCGGTTCACGTTGGTGGTCGTGATGGCGGTGCGCACGTCCTCGGCCGACAGGCCCAGCTTGTTCAGCGCCAGCGGGTTCAGCTCGACGCGCACCGCCGGCAGCGAGGCCCCGCCGACGACGACCTGGCCGATGCCGTCGACCTGCGATATCTTCTGCGCCAGGATGGTCGAGGCGGCGTCGTACATCTGGCCGCGCGACATGGTGGCCGAGGTCAGCGCCAGCACCATGATCGGCGCGTCGGCCGGGTTCACCTTGCGGTAGACCGGGTTGCTCGGCATCCCGGTCGGCAGCAGCGTGCGCGCCGCGTTGAGGGCGGCCTGGACGTCGCGTGCGGCGCCGTCGATGTTGCGCGACAGGTCGAACTGCAGGATCACGCGCGTGCTGCCGAGGGACGAGGAGGAGGTGATCTCGGTAACGCCGGCGATGGTGCCGAGCGTGCGCTCGAGCGGCGTCGCCACCGTCGACGCCATGGTCTCGGGACTGGCGCCGGGCAGCGAGGCCTGCACGGCGATGGTCGGGAAGTCGACCTGCGGCAGCGGTGCCACCGGCAGCAGCGTGAAGGCGATCATGCCGGCGATGGCCACGCCAAGCGTCAGCAGCGTGGTGGCGACCGGGCGGTGGATGAAGGGAGAGGAGACGTTCATTCGCCTGTCCCGACGCTGGCTTCTAACCGCCGAGGGTGGCGGGGGGGCGTCGCCGCTTCGTGTCCCCCGTCGGCCGCTGCGCGGCCTCCTCCTCCTTTACCTACGCGTCGACGCCCCCCCGCCACCCTCGGCTTGGCGCCAGGAAAACCGGGGACAGACCCCAGTTTTCTCGACCTGGAAAAATTGGGGTCTGTCCCCGGTTTTCTGGTGCGGAAGGTCCAGGGAGTCATTGCTTCTTCACCCTTCTAGCCACGCGATCGAACGCAAGGTAGATCACCGGCGTGGTGAATAGAGTCAGCACCTGGCTCACCAGCAGGCCGCCGACCAGGGTGATGCCGAGCGGGTGGCGCAGTTCGGAGCCGACGCCGGTGCCCAGCATCAGCGGCAGGGCGCCGAGCAGGGCGGACAGCGTGGTCATCAGGATCGGCCGGAAGCGCAGCAGGCAGGCCTCGAAGATGGCGTCGCGCGGGCTCTTGCCCTGGTTGCGCTCGGCATCCAGCGCGAAGTCGATCATCATGATGGCGTTCTTCTTCACGATGCCGATCAGCAGG
>DASVZD010000346.1:0-3962 GCA_036391815.1 Rhodocyclaceae bacterium | reverse complement strand
CTCCGGGCTGATGCACGTGGCGGCGGCGCTCGACCGGCCGCTGGTTGCAGTGTTCGGCTCGTCGAGCTTCGATTACACGCCGCCGCTGTCGCCGCGGGCGAAAATCGTTTCCCTCGAACTCGAATGCAGTCCCTGCTTCCGCCGCGAATGTCCCGAAGGGCACATGAGCTGCCTGAACGACCTGGCGCCGGAACAGGTGCTGGCCGCGATGAGGAGTTGAGCCAGATGCCGAAAGCCATCTACACCACGCCGCAGGACGTCGAAAACGCCTTCTACGACGCGCTCGAGCGCGCCGATCTCGAGGCCATGATGGCCGTCTGGGCCGAAGACGAGGAAATCGTCTGCGTGCATCCCGGCGGTGCGCGCCTGTCCGGCTACGCGGAGATTCGCGAGGCGTGGCGGCGCCTGTTCGAAAACGGGACCAAGCTGCGCGTCACGCTTTCCACGCCGAGCGTCGCCCATACCCCCTTCTCCGCCGTGCATAGCCTGATCGAGCGCGTCAGCGTGGCCGGCAAGGAGGACGCCCGCGCGCCGGTCGTCGCCACCAACGTCTATGTCCGGGGCCCGCTCGGCTGGCGCATGATCGTGCACCACGCCTCGGCGGCGCCGCCCGCGCCGCCCGAGGCACCGAAGATCCTGCATTGACGGCCGGCGCCATGGTGCAGCCCTACGCCGCACCGCGCTGGCTTCCCGGCGGCAACGCGCAGACGATCTGGCCGCTGCTGCGCAAGGGCCTCGCGCCCGACTACCGGCGCGAACGCTGGGACACGCCCGACGGCGACTTCATCGACGTCGATTGGACGGACGGGCCGGCGCAGCAGCCGCTGCTGGCGCTATTCCACGGTCTCGAGGGAAGCTCCGCCAGCCATTACGCGCTGTCGCTGATGCGGGCAGTGAAGGCGCGCGGCTGGCGCGGCGCCGTCGTGCATTTCCGCGGCTGCTCGAGCGAGCCCAACCGGCTGCCGCGCGCCTACCACTCGGGCGACTCCGCCGAGATCGACTGGATCCTGCGCCGGCTGCGCGCCAGCCGGCCCGGCGCCCCGCTGTTCGCCGCCGGCGTGTCGCTCGGCGGCAATGCCCTGCTCAAGTGGCTCGGCGAGCAAGGCCGGGCGGCGCATGCGGTGGTCGACGCCGCGGCCGGCATCAGCGCGCCGCTCGACCTCGCCGCGGCCAACGAGGCCTTGTCGCGCGGCTTCGGCCTCGCCTATGCGCGCCATTTCCTGCGCACCCTGGTCCCCGCGGCGCTGGCCAAGCTCGCCAGGCATCCCGGCCTGTTCGATGCCGCCGCCGTCACCGCCGCACGCACGCTGCGCGACTTCGACGACGCCGTCACCGCGCCGCTGCACGGTTTTGCCGATGCCGCCGACTACTATGCCCGCTCGTCCGCCGGCCAGTTTCTCCCTGGCATCGAAGTGCCGACCCTGGTGCTCAACGCGCGCAACGATCCCTTCCTGCCGGCCGCCGCGCTGCCCCGGCGCGCCGGACCCGCCGTCGTGCTGGAGCAGCCGGACGAAGGCGGCCATGCCGGCTTCGTCTGCGGCCCCTTCCCCGGCTCGCTGTCCTGGATGCCCGCGCGCGTGATGGCCCATTTCCGGGCTTCCGGCGGCATGCCATAATGAAACCATCCCTTGCGAAGCGAGAATGCCCATGAATCTCCCCGCTCCCGAAATCTTCAAGGCATACGACATTCGCGGCATCGTCGGCAAGTCGCTGACGAACGAGGCCGCCCACAGCATCGGCCTGGCGCTCGGCTCCGAAGCGCGAGAGCGGGGACTCGAGACCATCGTGGTGGGGCGCGACGGCCGCCTGTCCGGCCCCGAACTCGTCGCGGCGCTGGCTTCGGGCATCACGGACACGGGCGTCGACGTCATCGACATCGGCTGCGTGCCCACCCCCGTCACCTATTTCGCCGCGCATCACCTCAACGTCGGCAGCTGCGTTTCCGTCACCGGCAGCCACAACCCCCCGGACTACAACGGCTTCAAGATGGTGCTCGGCGGCGAAACGCTGTTCGGCGAACTGATCCAGGACCTGCGCCGCCGCATCGAAGCAGGGCGCTTCGCCCGCGGCAAGGGCGCGCTGCGCCACGCGAGCGTCGAGCAGGCCTACCTCGACCGCATCGTCGGCGACGTCAAGATCTCGCGCCCGATGAAGATCGTCGTCGACTGCGGCAACGGCGTCGCCGGCGCCGTCGCCCCCGCACTGTTCCGCCGCATGGGCTGCGAGGTGCAGGAACTGTTCTGCAAGGTCGACGGCACCTTCCCCAACCATCATCCCGATCCTTCCAAGCCCGAGAACCTCAAGGACGTGCAGCGCGCGCTCAAGGAGACCGACGCCGAACTCGGCCTGGCCTTCGACGGCGACGGCGACCGCCTCGGCGTGGTGACCAAGGACGGCGAGATCATCTTCGCCGATCGCCAGCTGATGCTGTTCGCCGCCGACGTGCTGACGCGCGTGCCGGGCGGCACGATCATCTTCGACGTCAAGTGCTCGCGCTGGGTCGCGCAGTCGGTCAAGCATCAGGGCGGCAAGCCGCTGATGTGGAAGACCGGCCACGCCTTCATCAAGGGCAAGCTCAAGGAGACCGGAGCGCCGCTGGCCGGCGAGATGAGCGGCCACATGTTCTTCAAGGAGCGCTGGTACGGCTTCGACGACGGCCTCTACGCCGGTGCGCGCCTGCTGGAGATCGTCTCGCGCTGGCAGGACGCCAACTGGCCGCTCAAGCACCTGCCCGACGCCATCTCGACGCCGGAACTGAACATCAAGATGAAGGAAGGCGAGCCGCACGCGCTGATCGAGAAGCTGCAGAAGCACGGCAGATTCCCCGGCGCCAAGGAATTGTTCACCCTCGACGGCGTGCGCGCCGAATACGCCGACGGCTTCGGCCTGGCGCGCGCCTCCAACACCACGCCGGTCGTCGTGCTGCGCTTCGAGGCGGACTCCGATGCCGCGCTCAATCGCATCCAGGGCGAATTCAAGGCCGCCCTCGAGGCTGCCTGGCCGGGTCTCGCCGTGGCCTTCTGATGGGCGCCGACAGCGAAGAGATCTTCATCGGCCGCCAGCCGATCCTCGATCGCGAACAGCAGCTGTTCGCCTACGAGCTGCTGTTCCGCAGCGGCACCAAGGTCAACGCCGCCAACGTCGACGACGACGTCGCGGCGACGGCGAACGTTATCAACCGCGCCTTCGCCGAGCTGGGCATCGAGCAGGCGCTCGGCCCCTACAAGGGCTTCGTCAATTGCGACGAGACGCTGCTGCTGTCCGACATCCTCGAGGTCATGCCGACCGACAAGATCGTCCTCGAAGTCCTCGAGACCGTCGAGGTGACGCCGCAGATCGTCGAGCGCTGCAAGGAGCTCAAGGCGCGCGGCTTCATGCTGGCGCTCGACGACTTCACCAACTACGAGGAGAAGTTCCGGCCGCTGCTGGACTTCGTCGAGATCGTCAAGGTCGACCTCAAGCTGCTCGATGCGCCGGGACTGGCGCGCACCACGCAGATGCTCAAGCGCTGGCCGACGCTCAAGCTGCTGGCCGAGAAGGTCGACTCGCGCGAGCAGGCGCGCTACTGCATGAACCTCGGCTACGACCTGTTCCAGGGCTACTACTTCGCCAAGCCGGCCATCATCGCCGGCAAGAAGCTCGGCCACTCGCAGTTGTCGCTGGTGCGCCTGCTCGGCCTGGTGCTGGAGGACGCCGACACCGTCGTCCTCGAAGGTGTGTTCAAGCACGAGCCGGGGCTGGCGATGAACCTGATGCGGCTGACCAATTCGGTGGCCACCGGCGTGATGGTGAAGGTCACCAGCCTGCGCCATGCCATCACCGTGCTGGGCCGCCGCCAGCTGCAGCGCTGGCTGCAGCTGCTGCTCTACACCAACCCGCAGGGCGGCAACGTCGCCAGCCCGCTGCTCCAGCTGGCCGCCTCGCGCGGCCGCCTGATGGAACTGCTGGCCACCAAGCTGCAC
>DASVZD010000345.1:0-7877 GCA_036391815.1 Rhodocyclaceae bacterium | reverse complement strand
CGTGCAGTGCTTCAACACCGGCACCACCTACGCCGTCTACGAGGCGCTGGAACTCGGCCAGCCCCTGATTTCGCGCGTCGTCACCGTCGCCGGCAACGTGGAACGGCCGCGCAACTACATCGTGCGCATCGGCACGCCGATGAAGGACGTCGTCGCCGTCGCCGGCCCCAGGCCCGACACCGATCGCCTGATCATGGGCGGCCCGATGATGGGCTTCGGCATGCCGTCGGACGCCGTGCCCGTCGTCAAGGCCACGAACTGCATCCTGGTCGGTTCCCCGGCGCTGTTCCCGCCGCCGCCGCCCGAAATGCCGTGCATCCGCTGCGGCGAGTGCGCCAAGGTCTGCCCCACCGACCTGCAGCCGTTCGAGATGTACTGGTTCTCGCGCGCCAAGATCTTCGGCAAGGCACAGGAGTACCACCTGTTCGACTGCATCGAATGCGGCTGCTGCGCCTACGTCTGCCCGTCGCGCATCCCGCTGGTCGACTACTACCGCTTCGCCAAGTCGGAGATCTGGGCGCGCGAGAACGAGAAGTCGGCCGCCGACGAGGCGCGCGAACGCTACGAGTTCCGCATGCTGCGCGAAGAGCGCGAGAAGCAGGAGAAGGCGGCCAAGCTCGCCGCCAAGGCGGCCGAGACCAAGGCCAAGCTGGCCGCCGCCGGCGGTGCCCAGGAAGACGACGCCAAGAAGGCCCTGATCGCCGCCGCGCTGGAGCGCGCGCAGCAGCAGGGCGGCAAGCCGGCAGAAGCCGCTCCGGCGGACAAGGCCGAATAACAGGCATACAACAATGACAACCGCCTTCAACTCTCCCTACTTCCGCAAGCCCGCCAGCGTGCGCAGCGTGATGCTGCGCGTGCTCGTCGCGCTGCTGCCCGGGCTGGCCGCCTACGTCTGGTTCTTCGGCGCCGCCATCCTGGTGCAGATTGCGCTGGCCTCGGCCGCCGCCCTGGCCGGCGAAGCCGCCATCCTCAGCCTGCGCGACAAGCCGGTCTGGCTGTTCGTCAGCGACGGCAGCGCGCTGGTCACCGGCTGGCTGATCGCCCTGTCGTTCCCGCCGATTGCGCCCTGGTGGATGGTCGTGGTCGCCACCCTGATCGCGGTCGTCGTCGTCAAGCATCTCTACGGCGGCCTCGGCCAGAACCCGTTCAACCCCGCCATGGCGGCCTTCTGCATCATGATCGTCGCCCACCCGCAGCTGATGTCGCAATGGCCGGCGGCCGGCCATCACGGCGACTTCGCGATGCAGCTGCAGCTGATCTTCGGCGGCGGCGAGCGCCAGGTGGACGCAGTCACCATGGCCACCGCCCTCGACACGCTGCGCACCGCCCTGCACAGCGCCGACAGCCACGCCACCGTCGCCGGCGTGACGGGCAGCCAGCCGACCTTCGGCATGTTTGGCGGCAACGGCTGGGAATGGGTCGCCGCCGCCTACCTGCTGGGCGGCGTCTGGCTGATCCAGCAAGGCATCATCACCTGGCACATCCCCGTCGCCTTCATCGCCGCGCTGGGCGCCGCCGCCGGCCTCGCCCACGGCCTCGCACCCGACCGCTTCGCCGGCCCGCTGTTCCACCTGTTCTCCGGCGGCGCCATGCTCGGCGCCTTCTTCATCGCCACCGATCCGGTGTCGGGCGCGACGACGCCCCGGGGCAAGCTGATCTACGCGGCAGGCATCGCGCTGCTGGCGTGGGTGATCCGCAACTGGGGCGCCTATCCCGACGGCGTCGCCTTCGCCACGCTGCTGATGAACATCTGCGCGCCGCTGATCGACCTCAACACCCAGCCGCCCGTGTTCGGCCACAAGAACGACAAGAAACATGAGTGACGAGAACCTCGGCGCCCCCGCGCCCCGCCCGCCCAGCGTCATCCGCATCTCGTCGAGCACGGCGGTGGTGCTGCTGCTGTTCACGCTCGCCTTCACGGCGCTGATGGCGGCGACCTACCAGTTCACCAAGGACAAGATCGAGGCCAATGCGCTCGAGGCCAAGATGGAGCTGATCGGCACGGTGCTGCCGCCGTCGCTCTACGACAACGACCTGCTCAAGGACTCGATCGAGCTGCCGCCGACGCCGGCGCTCGGCACCGACGCGCCCTCGCACGTCTATCGCGCCCGCAAGGACGGCGAGCCCGCGGCGCTGGTGCTCGAGGCGGTGGCGCCGGACGGCTACAGCGGCCGCATCGAACTGCTGATCGCGGTGAAGGCCGACGGCCGCATCGCGGCGGTCCGCGTCACCAGTCATCACGAAACGCCGGGCCTGGGCGACTACATCGATCCGAAGAAGGACAAGAACAAGGCGAAGCCCTGGATCACCCAGTTCGACAACGTCGGCTTCGACGAAGTGAAGCCCGAGGAATTCCGCGTCAGGAAGGACGGCGGCAAGTTCGACGCGCATGCCGGCGCCACCATCTCGGCTCGCGCCGTCACCAACGCGGTCCGCCGCGCGCTGAAGTTCGCGGTCGACAACCGCGAGCGCCTGTTCGACGAGCACCACGAGCAGCACGAGGAACACGAAGGCAAGGAGCATTGAGCATGGGCATCTACCGCGAGATCACCTGGAACAGCCTTTGGAAGCAGAACCCCGGCCTCGTCCAGCTGCTCGGCATGTGCCCGCTGCTGGCGATGAGCAACAGCATCGTCAACGCCGCCGGCCTCGGGCTGGCCACCGTTTTCGTGATGGGCATGTCGAACTACGCGGTCGCCCTGCTGCGCAGCTTCATTCCCTACGAGATCCGCATCCCCGTGTTCATCCTGATCATCGCCGCGCTGGTGACCGTGGTGGACTTCGCCATGAACGCCTGGCTGCATGACCTCTACCTGGTGCTAGGCATCTTCATCCCGCTGATCGTCACCAACTGCATCGTGCTGGCGCGCGTGGAAGCCTTCGCCGCCAAGAACGCGGCCGTCGCCTCGCTGCTCGACGGCGCCATGATGGGCCTGGGCCTCACGATGGTGCTGGTGACGCTCGGCGCCATCCGCGAGTTCATCGGCCAGGGCACGCTGTTCAGCGGCATCGACATGATCTTCCCGGCGGCGAAGCCGCTGCAGGTCATGTCCGCCGACTATCCGGGCTTCCTCGTCGCCATCCTGCCGCCGGGCGCCTTCTTCGTGCTCGGCCTGCTGATCGCGGGACGCAACTGGATCGAGGCACGCGCGGCGCGGCGTGCCGCGGCCAAGCGCGGCGCGCAGCCTGCCGCCGCTACCGCTTAGGAGCCGCCTCCGCCGCGGGCAGCGCGAACCAGAAGCGGCTGCCCTCGCCTGCGCGGCTGGCGACGCCGATCTCGCCGCCCATCGCCTCCGTCAGGCGCTTCGCCAGGGCCAGGCCGATGCCGGTGCCCTCGACGCCGTTCTCCGTGGCTCCCAGGCGCGAGAAGGGCTTGAACAGGTCTTCCATCTGCTCGGCCTTGATGCCGCGCCCGGTATCGACGACGGCAACCTGCCAGCGCGCGCCCTCCTTCGCCGCCTCGATGCGCACCTTGCCGCCCGCACGGTTGTACTTGACGCCGTTGGCGACGAGGTTCAGCAGGATCTGCTTGAAGCGGGTGCGATCCGCCCGCACCACGCATGCCGGCGGCACCTCGGCGCTCACCTCGACGCCGTTCTGCTTCGCCAGCGGCGCGACCAGCCGCAAGCTGTCCTCGACGACCGCCGCGACATCGACCGGCTCCATCGACAGCGCCAGCCGCCCCGATTCGACGCGGGCGAAGTCCAGGATCTCGTTGATCAGCTCGAGCAGGTGCTGGCCCGCGCTGTGGATGGCCTGCGGGTACTGCCGCACCTCGGCGTTCGGATAGGCGGCCAGCTCGTGCTCGAGCAGCTGGGCGTAACCGAGCACGCCGTTCAGCGGCGTGCGCAGTTCGTGGCTCATGTTGGCGAGGAAGCTCGACTTCGCCTGGTTGGCGCGCTCCGACTCGGCGCGCGCCGCGGTCAGTTCGCGCCGGATGCGCTTGAGCATGCGGGCGCGCTTGGCGCGGGCGATCACGGCCGAGACCAGCACGTCGAGCTGGACGGGCTTGGTGAGGAAATCGTCGGCGCCGAGATCGAGCGCCACCATCTGGCGGTGGATGTCGGTTTCGCTCGAGAGGAACAGGATCGGCATGTCGGACAAGGCTTCGTCCTGGCGCAGCAGCGCCGCCAGCTCGAAACCGTTGCAGCCCGGCATGTACACGTCGGTGACGATCACGTCCGGACGGAAGTCGCCCACCGCGCGCGCCGCGGCCAGGGCATCGTTGAAGGCGCGCGTGGCGATGCCGGCCTCGCGCAGCACCGCCTCGTAGAGGTCGGTGAGCGCGCGATCGTCGTCCACCAGGAGGGCGCGGAAAGGCTCGCTCGAATGGCGCTGGGTCACGCCGTCCAGCACCGCGATCAGCTTGCCGGCATCCACCGGCTTCCTGAGGAAGCGCGTGGCGCCCATACGCACGGCGTCGAGGCGGGCATCGAAGTCGTCGCCGCTGGAGAGGCAGAACAGGTGCACGGGCTGAACCGGCCCGGAGCGGAAGCGCTCGATGCATTTCCGGGTGTCGGGATCGGCCCGCCCGGCGGCCAGGTCGGCGACGATCGCCAGCGGCGGATCGGCCTCGTCGGCCGCCAGCAGTTCCGCCATGCGGGCAATCGGTTCGGGCTGATAACCTGCGTCGCGCAGCGCGCCGGTCAGCAAGGCCAGCACCGAGCGGCTCTCGATCAGCAGCGCCACGCGCCGGTTCCGTCCCGGGCCCGAGCCGGCCACCTGCGCCACCAGCCGGGGCAGCTGCTCGCCCAGGCCCGCGCTGCCGCTGGCCTGGCGGTGCAGTCCGTCGAGCAGGACCGCCACCTGCTGCCGGTCGCCCTCGGCGGGCGGCTGCTGCCCGCGGCTGGCATGGAAGCTCAGCAGCGACAGGGCCAGCTGGCGGATCTTCTCGTCCCCCAGCAGGCCGGCGTGGAAGGCGATGTCGCACAGCAGGTCGTTGATGCGGCGGGCAGCCGCGTCCCCGCCGAGCGAGAAGAACTCTTCGAACGACGATTGCAGCCGATCGAGCAGCTCGACCAGGTGATTGGAATTGCCAGCGACCATCAAATGCCCCCTGCCGGGGCGGATCGGGGTTCGGGGATCCGCCGTGTTGCGTATTGCGGGGATCATAACGTATCGGCGGCGCGGCAGCCCAGCGCCATCGGCTAAACTGCCGCCATGACGCCCAAGAAAGTCCGCGCGCTGTTCGCCAGGCTGGCGCAGGCCAATCCCCATCCCGTCAGCGAACTCGAGTACGAAACGCCGTTCCAGCTGCTGGTCGCCGTGGTGCTGTCCGCGCAGGCCACCGACAAGAGCGTGAACGTCGCCACCCGGGAGCTGTTCCGCGTCGCGGCGACGCCCAGGGATATCGCGGCGCTGGGCGAGGCCGGCCTGCTGCCCTACATCCGCAGCATCGGCCTCTACAAGACCAAGGCGAAGAACGTGGCGGCCCTGTCGCAGCAACTGCTCGAGCGCCACGGCGGCGAGGTCCCGCGCGAGCGCGCCGCCCTCGAGGCGCTCCCCGGCGTCGGACGCAAGACGGCCAACGTGGTGCTCAACGTGGCCTTCCACGAGCCCACCATCGCCGTCGATACCCACGTCTTCCGCGTCGCCAACCGCACCGGCCTGGCTCCCGGCAAGGATGCGGCGGCGGTCGAGCAGAAGCTGCTCGCCGCGGTGCCGCCCGACTATCTCCAGCATGCGCACCACTGGCTGATCCTGCACGGCCGCTACGTCTGCACCGCGCGCCGGCCGGCCTGCCCGCGCTGCCCGATCAACGATCTCTGCGAATACCCGGACAAGACCCCAGATGTTCAATCCTAGCCGCGACGAAGCGCGTCGCTTCCTCACCGAGGCCTGGCGCAAGCGCCGGGAGAAGCTGCCGGCGACGCCGCTGGAGACGATGGCCGCCGACATCGTCGAGCTCCATCCCGAGTACCACGGCCTGCTCGAGGCCGGGGACGCCGCCTTGAGCCGCGAATGGACGCCGGAGGACGGCGAGACGAATCCCTTCCTCCACCTGTCGTTGCACCTCGCCATCGCGGAACAGCTGCAGATCGACCAGCCGCCCGGCATCCGCGCCGCCTGCGACGCGCTGGCGGCGAAGCACGGCGATCGCCATGGCGCACTGCACGACATCCTCGACTGCCTGGGCGAGACGCTGTGGCGGGCGCAGCGCAACCGCACCCCGCCCGACGGCGAGGCCTACCTGGAATGCATGCGCCGCAAGCTGTGATCGACACCGTCGTCTTCGACCTGGGCGGCGTGCTGGTCGACTGGAACCCGCGCCATCTCTATCGCCGCCTGATCGCCGACGAAGCCGAGCGCGAGCGCTTCCTCGCGGAGGTCTGTCCCCAGTCGTGGAACGAGCGGCAGGACGCCGGCCGGACCATCGCCGAGGCGACCACCGAGCGGATCGCCGCGTTTCCCGAGCACGCCGCGCTGATCGCCGCCTATTACGGCCGCTGGGAGGAAATGCTGGGCGGCGCCATGCATGAAAGCGTCGCCCTCCTCGAAGCGCTGCACGACCGCGGCGTGCCCCTCTACGCGCTCACCAACTGGTCGGCCGAACTGTTTCCCGTCGCGCGGCGGCGTTTCCCCTTTCTCGCCCGCTTCCGCGGCATCGTCGTCTCGGGCGAGGAAGGCATGATCAAGCCGGACGCCGCCATCTTCCGCCTGCTGTGCGAGCGTCATGGCCTGGCGGCGCAGTCCTGCCTGTTCATCGACGACAATCCCGACAACGTGGCGGCAGCCGCGGCGCTCGGCTTCGCCGCCCACCGCTACCGGGATGCCGGCGGCCTGCGAACGCGTCTCGCGGAAGCCGGCCTGCTTTGAGATAATCGTCCGTCCCAAGCGAAACCCCGCCCATGCGTTTCCCTGACATCCGCCTGCTCGCCATCCTTGCACTCGCGCTGATCGCCGTCCCGGCGGCCGCTGCCCTCGAAAAGGTCAACCTCCAGCTGAACTGGAAGCACCAATTCCAGTTCGCGGGCTATTACGCGGCCATCGCGCAGGGCTACTACCGCGACGCCGGCTTCGACGTCCGCCTGATCGAGGCGGACGGCAGCAACGACCCGATCGACGCCGTCCTCACCGGCAAGGCGACCTTCGGCGTCGGCGCCTCGGAACTCGCCCTGCGGCGCGCCAAAGGCCAGCCGGTGGTGGCGCTGGCCGCCATCCTCCAGCATTCCCCGCTCGTCCTGCTGGCGCGCAAGGACAAGAGCATCGACACCATCCAGGACCTCGCCGGCAAGCGCATCATGCTGATGCCGCACGAGACCGAGCTGTTCGCCTACCTGAAGCGGGAGGGCGCCGCCTCCTACCGGGCGGTTCCTCACAGCTTCGACGTCGCCGACCTGATCGCGGGGCGCACCGACGCGATGTCGGGCTATTCCACCGACGAGCCGTTCGCGCTGCTGCAGGCCAGGTTCCCGTACAACGTCTTCTCGCCGCGATCGAGCGGCATCGACTTCTACGGCGACACGCTGTTCACCACCGAGGCGGAGGTGCGTACCCGGCCGGCACGGGTGGCGGCCTTCCGCGAGGCCTCGCTGCGCGGCTGGCGCTACGCGATGGCCCACCCGGAGGAGATCGCCGACCTGATCCTGGCGAAGTACAGCCAGCGCCACTCACGCGCGCACCTGCTGTTCGAGGCGAACGAGATGGCGCGGCTGATGCAGAGCGACGTCGTCGAGATCGGCCACATGCTGCCCGGGCGCTGGCAGCACATCGCCGACACCTACGCCGAACTCGGCATGCTGCCGGCGGAATCCTCCGTCGACGGGCTGATCTGGACGCCGGGTCCGCGGCCCTTGCCGCCCTGGGTGGTGCCGGCCTTCGCGCTCGCCGCGCTGGTCCTGACGATCGCCTTCGGCGCGGCGTGGCGCTTCGCGCGC
>DASVZD010000344.1:0-4168 GCA_036391815.1 Rhodocyclaceae bacterium | reverse complement strand
TCGGTGAAGCCGCGCTTGACCACGCGCAGGTTGTTCTCGACGATGCTCTTGCCCTTGCCGCCGAACTTCGCCTGCAACTGCGCCTCGATGGCGCGGAACAGTGCTTCCTCGGTCAGCTTGGCGTCCTTCATGGTCGGGCTGGCAGCGAAGAACGAGCCCTGGAAGGCGTTGCCCTGCATGCGCAATTGCAGTTCGGGGCTGCCGGCCTCTTCACGCGCGATCTTGAAGGCGTCGATGTAGAACACGCGGATCTGGTTGTCGACGATGAACTTCTGCGCCCAGGTCGGGAAGTTCGCCCAGGTCTCTTCGCCCAGGTTCGACTGGATGATGAAGACGCCGCCCTTCTTCAGGCCGGACAGCGGGTTCGAGTGGCCGAACACCGCGGGATCGGGCGACAGCACGACGTCGACGAACAGGTATTCGGAGTTGACGCGGATGGGTTCCGGCGCGGCCGACAGGTAGTAGGTGGTCGGCTGGCCCTTCTTCTCCGAGCCGTACTTCGGATTCGCCTTGATGTCGTAGCCAAGCAGTTCGAACAGCGTCACCGCGAGGTTCTTGCCGGTGGTGATGGCGCCCCAGCCGCCGATCGAGTGCATGCGCACGGTGATGGCGCCCTTGGGCAGCAGGTTGGGGTTCTCGGAGCCGCGCACGCCCATTTCCTTGATGCGCGGGTAGGCGTCGAGCAGCTTCTGGTTGTGGATCTCGTCCTTCGGGTTGAAGGCCTGCTCGCGGATGAAGTCCACCGACAGGTAGAAGAACTTGCGGTGCGGGCCGTTCGGCAGCATGTTCTCGATGGCGCCGATCATGGCTTCCGGCTGCATGTCGCGCGAGCCCATGCCGTAGCAGCCCGAGTAGAGGCGCGGCATGTCGCCCTGGGCGGCGAAGCTGTCGTAGTTCGGGTAGGGCTTGTCGCCGTCGGCGGCGAGGCCGTTCTCCAGGCACTTGGTCAGCGCGGCGCGCACTTCGCGCATCAGCGGCAGGTCCTCGGACAGCGGCTGGTCGGTGCGCTCGAGCACCACGACGCCCTTCTTGCCCTTCAGCACATGGCCGAGCAGGTCGCCCGGGAAGGGACGGAACATGGTGAGGTTCACCACGCCGACCTTCAGCTTGCGCGTCTCGCGCAGGTAGTCGGCGACGGCTTCGGCCTGCACCACCATGCTGCCCATGCCGACCATCACGTAGTCGGCGTCGGCGCAACGGTAGGCGCCGATGCGGTTGTAGTGGCGGCCGGTCAGCTCGCCGAACTCTTCCATGCACTTGTCGGCGAGTTCTTCGATATGGTCGAAGAAGTACGGGCGCTGGCCGGCGACGGCCTGCATGTAGGCGTCCTGGTTCTGCACCGCGCCGGACATCAGCGGGGTGTCGACGTCCCAGATCGCCGGGATGCGACGGCGCTTCGGGCCGTAGAGCATCTGCTGCGCCGGGGTCGGAGTGTCGATGATGTCGTCCGGCTTGCCGAGGAATTCGGCGACCAGCTCGCGCTCGGGCAGGCGGGCGGATTCGATCAGGTGCGTGGTGAGGAAGCCGTCCTGGCCGACAATGGCGGGCGTCAGCGCGAGTTCCGCTGTCTTGCGCGCGATGAGGTTGAGGTCGGCGGCTTCCTGCGCGTTCTTCGCCATCACCTGGATGAAGCCGGTGTCGTCGATGCAGTGGTAATCGTCGTGTCCGGCATGGACGTTCAGGGAAACCTTGGTGATGGCGCGGCAGCCCATGTTCAGCACATAGGGCAGGCGCTTGCCGACGGCGCCGTAGAGCGACTCGTGCATGAAGGCGACGCCTTGGCCCGAGGAGAAGTTCACCGCGCGCAGTCCCGTCATCGCCATGCCGGCGGTCACGCCCGCGGCGGCGTGCTCGGACTCGGGCTCGACGAAGATCAGCGGACGCTCGGAGACGTTGAGGTGGCCGCCGGCGGCTTCTTCCGCCCAGTACTCGCCCATCTGGGTCGAGGGCGTGATCGGATAGGCGCCCGCCGCATCGGAGGCTTCGCGCTCCACGTGGATGACGGCGGTGTTGCCGTCGACCGCATCGCGCACGCCCGGGTACTTCACGGCCGTCGCCTTCTTTTCGTCGGAACTCAGTATGTCGAGGATCTTCTTGAGCATGATGGAGGCACCTAGTTTTTTATGAATTCAGGATGGGCAGGGGCTCGTTGCGCAGGATCTTCTTCGCGGCATGGCCCTTGGCGGGAGTGCTGGGGTTGTCGAACCAGACGATGGCGCCGGTCGGGCAGCGCTCGACGGCGTCGCGCGATGCCTTTCCGTTGGCAGCGTAGTCGATGGTGGCGAGGTTGTTGGTCAGCTGCATCAGGCCGGCGGGCGCGTCGGCCACGCAGCGGCCGCAGGCGGTACATGCGACTTCGCATGCTGCCTCGGCCGTTTCGCCGTCCGCATGGTTGCGGCAGGCGACCCAGAGCTTGTGGCTCAGGGGCTGGATCGAAAAAAGCATCTTGGGGCACACCTCGACGCAATCGCCGCAGGCCGTGCACTTGTCGGTATCGACCTGGGGCAGGCCGTGCAGGTCGAGTTCGATGGCGCCGAACTGGCAGACCACCTGGCAGTCGCCCTGGCCCAGGCAACCCCACGCGCATTCCTTGCCGCCGCCGCCGACGGTTGCTGCGGCGCGGCAGCTCTTCAGGCCGGCGTAACGGGCGCGCAGGAAGGCGACATGGCGGCCGCCGCCGCAGGCCAGCCGCGCGACGCGCTTCTCGACCACGCCGGCATCGACGCCGAGCATGTTGGCAATGCGCTTGCGCTGCGGCTCGCTGCTGACCGTGCATTGCGCCGGGATCACCGCGCCCTCGACCACCTTCTCGGCGAAGGCGCGGCAGCCGGCCTGGCCGCAGGCGCCGCAGTTGGACTTCGGCAGCAGGTCCTCGACCTCGCCGATGCGCGGGTCCTCGAAGACGTAGAACTTCTTGCTGGCGACCGCCAGCATGAATGCCAGCAGGATGCCGAGGCCAGCCATGAAGGCCCCCGCGATCGCCAGGCTTGAATAATCAGTCATACCAACCTTCCGCCTTCCGACTGCCGGAAATCCCCGGCACCAAGAGTAAAAAGCTCCGCCAGACCGGCAGCAAGCAAGGCTCGCAGGCCGGTTCCAGGCAAAACAAAACACGTTTGGTGGAACGTTCCTACCCGGCGCCTTGCGGGCGCGGGCCAGGAGGCTCCTCACGGTGCGGCCGGAAGATGGTTCCGACTCACTGGACAGGCAGGCGGTTTGGCCCTTGCCCGATTTGGCATGCGAGGAATTGCGCCCCTCGCACGTTCGTGATGAGACTTAAGTATAAGGCCTTTGTCGCATTGCAGCAATGGGTAAAACGCTCTGTTTTCAGGGTTTTTGTTGCACTCCATGAAAGGCCGTTGCGCATTACAAAATGTGTCGAGGAGCGACCTCGGCAAGCCTTTCTTCCTGACGACTGCTTGACGAATTTCCCAAAATTGACCACGGTCAATCAAACACCCTTCTGGCTTCATTAGCATCCCCTCAACCCCACCACATAGCGGGTTTCTTGCGGGAGGCGCGATGAACATCTCCAGTGCGATCGTCAATGCCAGGCCCGGCGCGCTCGGCGCCGTCAGCAACGAGATGGCCGCCATGGCCGGCGTCGAGATCCACGCCGCCGCCGACGACAGGCTGATCGTCACCATCGAGGCGGAAGACAACCGCGCCACCGCCGACATCTTCGAATCCCTCGGACGCATTGCGGGCGTGCTCTCGATCTCCATGGTCTACCACCAGGTCGAAGCCGATCCCGAGGGTTATCTCGCGCAGGCATGAGGCCATGCCGAAACTAGAGGGAGGTCTGGAAATGAAATTGACTCGGCGTGATTTCGTCAAGGCGAACGCAGTCGTCGCGGCTGCCGGTGTCGCCGGCATGGTAGTGCCCGCTGCTAGCGCGCTCGCCCAATCGGCGAGCGACGGCATACGTTGGGACAAGGGCGCCTGCCGCTTCTGCGGCACCGGCTGCGGCGTGCTCTACGGCGTCAAGGACGGCCGCGTCGTCGCCACCCAGGGCGACCCCGATGCCCCGGTCAACAAGGGCCTCAACTGCGTCAAGGGCTACTTCCTGTCGAAGATCCTCTACGGCAAGGACCGCCTGACGCAGCCGCTGCTGCGCATGAAGGACGGCAAGTACGACAAGAACGGCGAGTTCAAGCCGGTGTCGTGG
>DASVZD010000343.1:0-5372 GCA_036391815.1 Rhodocyclaceae bacterium | reverse complement strand
CTGCCGCTGACGCTGGCGATCATCGACGGCTTCCTGGTCGGCATCAAGGGATCGGTGTTCGTGGTGCCGCTCGACATGGTGGTCGAGTGCATCGAGCTGACCCAGCAGGAGATCGAGGCGTCCCAAGGCAGCGACTACCTGAACCTGCGCGGCGAGGTGCTGCCGTTCGTGCGGCTCAAGGAGATGTTCGAGATTCCGGACCCCGGCGAAGCCGAGGCGGACCAGGACTTCGGCGGCGGCGAGAATGCCGCGCGCACGCTGCTGACGGCAGAGGGTGCGGCCGCGCTCGCCGCCGATCCTGAACTGGCCTTCCTGCTGCATCCCGTGCAGCGCGAGAACGTGGTGGTCGTCCAGTATGCGGGACGGCGCGCCGGGCTGGTGGTCGATCGCCTGCTCGGTGAATTCCAGACGGTCATCCGTCCGCTGGGGGTCGTCTTCAGCGGGCTCGAGGGCGTCAGCGGATTCACCATCCTGGGCAACGGCAACGTGGCCTTGATTCTCGACGTGCCGGGGTTGGTGCGGCAGGTGGCGGCCTCCGATCGCCGGCGCCATGCGGCCGGAAGGAATTCCGTTGCGTAACGGGTGGAAGAACGCTTTGAAACGCTGAAACCATGGAAGGGGAAAATCAAATGCTGAAGAATAGTTCTGGACCGGCCACCATGACATTCAGGCGCAAGCTGACGTTGCTCATCAGCCTGTTTGTAGTCGGCTTCCTCGTCTCGGGCGCGTTCTTCTTCAACACCATCGGCCAGGTCAAGGTGAATGGTCCGATCTACAAGGGCATCGTCCAGGAGAAGGATTTCCTTGCCGACGTCCTGCCGCCGCCCGAATACCTGATCGAGTCGTACCTCGTCACGCTGCAGATGGCCGGCGCCAGCAAATCGGCATTGCCGGCGCTGGTCGAAAAGAGCCAGGCGCTGGCCAAGGACTACGAGGACCGTCGCCGCTTCTGGCTCAAGGAACTGCCCGACGGCGAGGTCAAGGACCTGCTTTCCGACAAGGCGTACCGACCGGGGCGGGAGTTCCTCGACGTGCAGCAGAAGCAGTTCATCCCGGCATTGCTGCGCGGCGACGCGGCCGCGGCCGCGGCGCTGCAGCCGGTGCTGGCGCAGAAGTACGAGGAACACCGGGCGATGATCGACCAGATCGTCAAGCGTGCCAGTTCCCAGGCCGAAGCGCATGAACGCGATGCGGCGGACCTCATCGCCGCCAAGCTGACGCTTGCCGCCTCCATGATGGCCGTCTTCCTGCTGTTGGGCGTCGCTACGTCGTGGTGGATCCGCCGCGATGTCATGCGGCAGCTGGGCGGCGAGCCCGGCGATGCCGCGGAAGTGGCCAACAGGATCGCCGCCGGCGACTTCACCACCGCCATAGAGGTCGCGCCCGGCGACAACGCCAGCCTGATGGCGTCGATGAGCAAGATGAGCCAGTCGATCAAGGCGCTGGTCGACGACGCCGGCATGCTGACCCAGGCCGCCAGCGAAGGCAGGTTCGCCACCCGCGCCGATGCCGCGCGGCATCAGGGCGAGTACCGCAAGGTCGTCGAAGGCGTGAACGGAACGCTCGATGTGGTGGTGGACAAGCTCGAGTGGTACCGCTCGATCATCGATGCCGTGCCGTTCCCGATCCACGTCACGGACCTCGACATGAAATGGACCTTCCTCAACAGGCCGTTCGAGAAGCTGATGGTCGAGCAGGGTTACGTCAAGGACCGCCAGGATGCGGTGGGACGCCCGTGCTCGACGGCCAATGCCAACATCTGCAAGACCAAGAATTGCGGCATCGCCCAGTTCCGCGGCGGCGTGAAGGAGAGCTTCTTCGACTGGTGCGGCATGAACTGCAAGCAGGATACGGCGCCGGTGCTGAACGCGAAGGGCGAGACCGTCGGCTATGTCGAGACCGTCACCGACCTGACGGCGACCCTGCGCGTCAAGGCATACACCGAGCGCCAGGTGGGCGTGGTGGCGAAGAACCTCGAACTGCTCGGGAACGGCGACCTCGGTCTCGACTTTTCGCTGCAGCCGGCGGACCAGTACACCAAGGAGGTGCAGGCGCAGTTCGACACCATCAACAAGAGCTTCCAGCGCGTCGGCAGCTCGCTGACCGCCCTGATCGATGATGCGGTGCTGCTGTCCGATGCGGCCGTCGGCGGCCAGCTGGAGAGGCGCGCAGACGCGGAACGGCACCACGGCGACTATCGCAAGATCGTCGAGGGCATCAACGCCACGCTCGACGCCATCCTGGTTCCCATCGGCGAAGGCAACCGCATCCTGCGCATGATCAGCGGCGGCAACCTGCGCGAGAAGGTGACGATCGAGTGCCAGGGCGACCACCAGCGCATGAAGGAAGCGGTCAACGGCGTCCATGCCTGGCTGACCGAGCTGATCGGCTACGTGACCAAGATCGCCAACGGCGACATGAGCGCCACCATGGGCAAGGCCTCGGACCAGGACCAGATCCATGAGTGGCTGGTGATGATGAAGGACAGCATCAGCGCGCTGGTCAAGGACGCGGTGATGCTGTCGAACGCCGCCATCGACGGCCGGCTGGAAGTGCGCGCCGACGCCGCGGCGCATCGCGGCGGCTATCGCGAGATCATCGAAGGCGTGAACGCGACGATGGATGCGGTGGTCGGCCCGGTGAGGGAAATCATGCGGGTGATGGCCGCGATGGAGAAGGGCGACCTGACCAGGACGGTGGACGCCCAGTACCGCGGGCAGATCCAGGAGTTGTGCCAGTCGGTGAACAACACGGTCGCCAAGCTGGCCCAGATGATCGCCGACGTCAGCGGCACGGCGGACGCCCTCGGTTCGGCGACGACGCAGGTGTCGGCGACGGCGCAGTCGCTGTCGCAGGCATCCTCCGAGCAGGCGTCGAGCGTCGAGGAAACCTCGGCCTCGGTCGAGCAGATGTCGGCGTCCATCAAGCAGAACACGGAGAACGCCAAGGTGGCGGACACCATGTCGGCGCAGGGTTCGCAAAAGGCCGCGGACGGCGGCCAGGCGGTGACCGAGACGGTCGGCGCCATGAAGCAGATCGCCAAGAAGATCGGCATCATCGACGACATCGCCTACCAGACCAACCTGCTGGCGCTCAATGCGGCGATCGAGGCGGCGCGCGCCGGCGAGCACGGCAAGGGCTTCGCGGTGGTGGCGGCGGAAGTGAGGAAGCTGGCGGAGCGCAGCCAGGTGGCGGCGCAGGAGATCGGCCAGCTGGCGGGCAACAGCGTCGGGCTGGCGGAGAAGGCGGGCCGGCTGCTCGACGAGATCGTGCCGGCGACCAAGAAGACGGCCGACCTGGTGCAGGAGATCACGGCGGCCTCGCAGGAGCAGATGGTCGGAGTCGAGCAGGTCAACAGCGCGATGGGCCAGCTCAACACCATCACCCAGCAGAACGCCTCGGCGTCGGAGGAACTGGCGGCGACGGCGGAGGAGATGAGCGGGCAAGCCGCCAACCTGCAGCAGCTGATGGCGTTCTTCACCATCGGCGAAACCCAGGACCACCATGCCGCGGCGCGCGAGTCGTTGGCCAAGCTCAAGGCGACGGTGGGCGGCAAGCCGCCCGCCAAGAAGGGGAACGGCAGTGCCGTCGGCGAAGGGGAGTTTGCAAGATTCTAGAGGCGGGCCCGGCGGCGGCCATCGGGCCGCCGCCGCGCGACCGGCCCGATACGACGAGGAGATGGAAGTGAAGGACCTGAGCATTGGGCTGAAGCTGTTGCTGGCGTTCGTGGTGGTGGCGCTGTTCAGCGCCGTCGTGGGCACGGTGGGCATCCACAGCATGAGCCGGATCGACGACGACGCCACGGCGATCTACCAGAACGAGGTGATGGGCGTCGCCTTCGTCAAGGAGGCGAATGTCGACCGCGTCGCGGTGGCGCGCGACTGGCGCCAGGCAGTGCTGTCGAGCTCGGCGGACGAGCGCCGCAAGGCCTTCGACGAAATGAAGAGCGACTATGCGTCGATGCAGCAGAACATCGACAAGGCGCGCCGCCTGTTCTTCAGCGACAAGGGCAAGGAACTGTGGGCCAAGGCGGATGCGGCCCAGGTCGAGTGGAAGGCGGCGCTCGACGGGCTCGAACGGCAGCTCGCCGCAGAAGCTCTCGGCAATACCTCGGGCAGGGTCGAGCAGGTCATGGAACAGCTGCACGCCAAGACCGAGGCGTTCGACGCCGACCTGACCGCGCTGACGCGGCTCAAGGAGGAGAACGCGAAGGAGGCCTCGCAGGACGCGTCCGACCTCTACCGCTGGTCGAAGTGGCTGATGATCGCGGCGATTGCCGTCGCGCTGGCGATCGGCATCGTCATCGGCGTCGTGTTCACCCGCGGACTCAAGAAGTCGCTGCGCGAGGTGATGGCGGTCGCCGAAGGCATCTCGGCGGGGCAGCTCGATGCCCGCATCGAGATCGATTCGCAGAACGAGATCGGCCAGCTCAAAGCCTCGATGAAGC
The DNA here is from genome assembly GCA_036391815.1 of Rhodocyclaceae bacterium. Taxonomy (GTDB): domain Bacteria; phylum Pseudomonadota; class Gammaproteobacteria; order Burkholderiales; family Rhodocyclaceae; genus Nitricoxidireducens. The sequence goes on along the minus strand of DASVZD010000343.1, from coordinate 925 downwards.
GCATGGTGGAGGCGATCCAGGGGCTGATCGTCGACGGCAATGCGCTGGCCGCGGCGGCAGCCGAAGGGCGGCTCGAGGTGCGCGGCGACGCCGCGCGTCACCGCGGCGAATTCCGCAACGTCGTCGCCGGGCTCAACGGCGTGATGGAAGCCTTCGTCGCGCCGCTCGGCGACGTGATGCGGGTGATGAGTGCGGTCGAGCGCGGCGATCTCACGCAGGCCATCGAGGCCCGCTATCGCGGCCAGCTCCAGCAGCTGTGCGACACGGTCAACGAGACGGTCGCCAAGCTGGCGCAGACCATCGCCGAGGTCAACGGCACCTGCGATGCGCTCGGTTCGGCGACCACCCAGGTTTCCGCGACGGCGCAGGCCTTGTCGCAGGCCTCCTCCGAGCAGGCGGCGAGCGTCGAGGAGACCACGGCGTCGGTGGAGCAGATGACCTCGTCCATCCGGCAGAACACCGAGAACGCCAAGGTGGCGGACACCATGTCGGCCGACGGCTCCGTCAAGGCGGCGGAAGGCGGCGGGGCGGTGACCGAGACGGTGGCGGCGATGAAGCAGATCGCCAAGCGGATCGGCATCATCGACGACATCGCCTACCAGACCAACCTGCTGGCGCTGAACGCGGCGATCGAGGCGGCGCGCGCCGGCGAGCACGGCAAGGGCTTCGCGGTGGTGGCGGCGGAAGTGAGGAAGCTGGCGGAGCGCAGCCAGGTGGCGGCGCAGGAGATCGGCCAGCTGGCCGGCAACAGCGTCGGGCTGGCGGAGCAGGCGGGCCGGCTGCTCGACGAGATCGTGCCGGCGACCAAGAAGACGGCCGACCTGGTGCAGGAGATCACGGCCGCCTCGCAGGAGCAGAGCGTCGGCGTCGACCAGATCAATACGGCGATGGGGCAGCTGAGCACCATCACGCAGCAGAACGCCTC
>DASVZD010000342.1:0-10266 GCA_036391815.1 Rhodocyclaceae bacterium | reverse complement strand
GTTGTCGCCCTTGTAGCTGCCGAAGTTCTCGAAATGCAGGTCGCCGCAGATCCAGGTCGCCGGCGAGTCCGGCAGGCCGAGCGCGGCCGCCCGGCGGTAGAACAGGTGGCAGGTGCCGCGCAGGAACACGAAGGGGCTGCGGCTCATCTTCGCGTACTTGAGCCGCAGCCGCTCGGGGTCGCGGCCGGCGTTGAACGCGAGCAGGGTGGCGACGACGTCCATCGTCCCGACTATACGCGGCTGGCGCAAGCGGGGCCGGCTCTGGTACTCTCGCCGCCGCCATGGACGACATCTCCACGAGCCTGCAGCTTGCCGGCGCGCTGATTGCCGGCGCCGACGCCAGGCTCTATTCCATCGTAGGCTTGAGCCTGCAGGTCAGCCTCACCGCGACGCTGATCGCCTGCATCTTCGGCATGCCGGTCGGCGCCTGGCTCGCCGTCGGCCGCTTCACCGGGCGGCGCGTGCTGATCGTGCTGGTCAACGGCATGATGGGATTGCCGCCGGTCGCCGTGGGCCTGCTGCTCTACCTGCTGCTGTCGCGGGCGGGGCCGCTCGGCCGCTTCGGCCTGCTGTTCACCCCGGGGGCGATGGTGCTCGCCCAGGCCGTCCTGGTCATGCCGATCGTGGCGGCGCTGACGCGCCAGGTGGTCGCCGACGCCTGGACCGAGTATCGCGAACAGCTGCGCTCGCTGCGCGCCAGCCGGCGGCGCGCCGCCGCCACGCTGCTTTGGGACAGCCGCTTCTCGCTGAGCACGGCGGCGCTGGCCGGCTTCGGCCGCGCCATCGCCGAGGTCGGCGCCGTGATGATCGTCGGCGGCAACATCGACGGCGTCACCCGCGTCATGACGACCACCATCGCGCTCGAGACCAGCAAGGGCGACCTGCCGCTCGCGCTGGCGCTCGGCTTCATCCTGATCTCCCTGGTGCTCGCCATCAACGCCGGCGCCTACCTGCTGCGCGGCTGGGCCGCGCGGAGGTGGGGATGAATAGCGCCCGACCGTTTGGCGGCGAGACCCCGGGAGTGGTGGCATGAACGAATTCCTGCGCCTGGAAAGCCTCGGCCTTGCCGAGCGCGGCCACAGCATCGTGCGCGAGATCAACCTGCGCTTCGCCGCGCAGCGCACCCTGATCCTCGGTCCCAACGGCGCCGGCAAGAGCACGCTGCTGCGCCTGATCCACGGGCTGCTGAAGCCGTCCGAGGGCCGCGTCAGCTGGACCCGGCCGCTGCGGCAGGCGATGGTGTTCCAGCGTCCCGTCATGCTGCGCACCACGGTGCTCAAGAACGTCGTCTATGGCCTCAAGCTGGCCGGCATCCGCGACGGCGAGCGCGAACGGCGCGCGCACGAGGCGCTGGAGCGGATCGGCCTCGCCCATCTCGGCGGCCGTCCGGCGCGCGTGCTCTCCGGCGGCGAGCAGCAGCGCGTGGCGCTGGCGCGCGCCTGGGCGCTGGCGCCGGAACTGCTGTTCCTCGACGAGCCGACCGCCAGCCTCGACCCGGGCAGCAGCCGCGAGGTCGAGCGCGTCATCGGCGAATTCGCCGCCGCCGGCACCCGCATCCTGATGACGACGCACAACCTGGGACAGGCGCGCCGGCTGGCGGAGGAGGTCGTCTACCTCGACGAAGGGCGCGTGCTGGAACAGGCGCCCGCCGCCGAATTTTTCCGGCAGCCGCGCGACCCGCGCGCGGCCGCCTTCATTTCCGGCGACCTGCCTTGAGCCGCGGGAGGGGCTGATGGGGCCGCTGGAGGGCATCCGCATCATCGAAATGGCCGGCATCGGGCCGGCGCCGTTCGCCGCCATGTGGCTGGCCGACATGGGCGCCGAAGTGATACGCATCGACCGCAAGGCGCCGCCGGGCGACACCGCGTTCGACACGCTGAAGAGCTACGGCTTCCTCAACCGCGGGCGGCGCTCGCTGGCGCTCGACCTCAAGAAGCCGGAGGCGGCGGCCGCGCTGCTGCGGCTCATCGAGCGCGCCGACGTACTGATCGAGGGCTTCCGGCCGGGCGTCATGGAGCGCCTCGGCATCGGCCCCGACGCCTGCCTGGCGCGCAATCCCAGGCTGGTGTTCGGCCGCGTCACCGGCTGGGGCCAGGACGGGCCGCTGGCGCCGGCCGCCGGACACGACATCGACTACATCGCGATCACCGGCGCGTTGCATGCGACGGGCAAGCGCGACCAGCCCGTGCCGCCGCTCAACCTGGTCGGCGACTTCGGCGGCGGCGCCATGTTCCTCGTCGGCGGCGTGCTGGCGGCGCTGCTGGAAGCCAGGCGCTCGGGGCGCGGCCAGGTGGTCGACGCCGCCATGACCGACGGCGCCGCGCTGCTGATGTCGATGCAATACAGCTTCAAGGCCGCCGGCCACTGGAGCAACGAGCGCGAAGCGAACCTGCTCGACGGCGGCGCGCCGTTCTACGGCACCTATCGCTGCGCCGACGGCAAGTGGCTCGCGGTCGGCCCGATCGAGCCGCAGTTCCACGACCTGCTGCTGGAGAAGCTCGGCCTGCCGCAGGAGGAATTCGCCGACCGCTGGGACCCGCGAAGCTGGCCGCGGCTGCGCGCGCAGCTGGAGTCCGCGTTCGCGGCCCGGACGCGCGACGCCTGGTGCGCGCTGCTCGAGGGCAGCGATGCCTGCGTGGCGCCGGTGCTCGACCTCGACGAGGCGCCGCGGCATGCGCACAACCTCGCGCGCCGGACCTTCGTCGAGCACGCCGGGATCACCCAGCCGGCGCCGGCGCCGCGCTTCTCGCGCACGCCCGGCGCCATCGGCAGCGCCGCGCCGGCCGCCGCCGGCCAGCACTCGGCCGAGGTGCTGCGCGATTGGGGATTTGGCGACGGCGAGATCGCAGCGCTCGCCGCCGCCGGCGCCCTCTAGCCTACTTCGGCGTAAAGCTGAGCTTCAGGCCGCTTGGCGACCATTCGTAGGCGTCCGCAGCGGTCTGGACCACGCCGAGGCAATTGTTCTGCCAGCGGGCGTTGGCCCACTCGAAGCAGATCTTGTTCGCCGCGGCGTCGACGTGCCACTTGCCGTCGCTGGTGCCCGCGGCCACCGCCGCGCCGCCGATCAGGTCGGTGTTATGCCCGATCACCTTGCCGTCCGGCATGAATTCGTACCTCAGGTGGCGCGCGCCGGAGGTCGTCATCGTCACCGCCCGCTCGCCGTGGAGCTTCTGCAGTTCGGCGGCGGTCAGGGCATGCGGAAACGCGGCTTCGTCGGCGGCGGCGATGGAAGCGCCGGCGGCCAGCGCAAGGGCGGAGAGCGCGAGCGCGATGGATTTGTTCATGGGTCTTCCTCTCTGTTGTTGTCGATGACGAAGCGGTAGCCTCGCGGCCGCACTTTTAGCCTGCGCCGGGGCGATGCGTCAACCCGGGCCATGTCAAGGGAATGTCAGGGAATGCCGCTAGAGAACCAGCTCGCCGCCGCGGAAGGTGCGCGCCTGCTCGAGCCGCACCAGCGTCGGCAGCAGATTGAGGCCGGTGTCCTTCTTCAGCGCCAGCGCGGTCGCCTTCAGTTCCGCGGTCGTCATCTTGACGGTCTCGCCGGTGGCGGCGAAGGCGATGGCGTTGCCGCTGCCGCAGGAGGGGAACGACAGCGCGCGGCCGTCGAAGGCGGCGCCGATGCGCTCGAGGCTGACGCGGTAGTCCTTGCGGCGCGACAGCAGGTTGGTCGAGAGGATGCCCGTGTCGGATAGCCGCGCCTTGCAGTTGAGATAGAAGGCCTCGGTATCGAGCTGGCCCGGACGCGCGTTGGCGTCGAAGCCGTCCACCAGGATCAGGTCGAACGCCGGTCCGCTGCGCGCCAGGTAGTGCGCGCCGTCGCCGATCTGGATATGAATGCGGTCGGGGTCGTCGGGCAGCTTGAAGTACTGGCGCGCCGCCGGCACCACGGCGGGGTCGATCTCGACGACGGTGAGCTTCGCCTGCGGGCGATGGCGCCACAGGAACTTGGCCAGCGAGCCGGCGCCGAGCCCGATCAGCAGCGCCCGCCGCGGCCAGGCGCCGTCGGGCCGGAACAGCAGCGCGGCCATCATCTCGCGCGTGTATTCGAGCTCGAGCGCGAAGGGCCGCGCGATGCGCATCGCGCCCTGGACCCAGTCCGAGCCGAAATGCAGGCTGCGCACGCCCGCTTCTTCGCTGATTTCGATCGTCAAGGCTATTCGAGGTAGGTGCGCGCTTCCTCGAAGCGCGCGGCGAACCAGCCGGACTTCAGGCTTTCGGTGCGCACCTTGCCGCCGCTGCTGGGCGCATGCACGAAGCGCCCGTCGCCGATGTAGATGCCGACGTGCGAATACGGATGATGCCGGGTGTTGAAGAACACCAGATCGCCGGGGCGCAGCGACGCCATGTCGACCGGGCGGCCCTGCCGGGCGATGTCGGCGGCCGAGCCGCGCAGCTTGACGTTGGCCGCCTTGTCGAACACGTAGCTGACCATGCCGCTGCAGTCGAGGCCGGCCTCCGGGTTCTTGCCGCCGAAGCGGTAGCCGGTCTCGATCAGTCCCAGCGCGAACATCACGACGTCCTCGGCCTTCGGCGAGATGGCGGGCGCCTCGCTGGCGACCGGCTGCCGCGGCGGGGACGACGACGGCAGCAGTCCGCAGCCCGCCAGCGCGAGGGCGGAACCGAGCGCAAAGCCTTTGGTGGCCGAGAGGGCGGGGCGGCGGGGCATGGAACGATTGTGTTCCGGTAGACTCGAATTTCATGCGCCAAAAAACGGGAGAAAAGCCATGGAATTGAAGGATGCCAAGCTGCTGCGCGATCGCGCCTTCGTCGCCGGCGACTGGGCCTCCGCGGATGACGGCGCCGTATTCGAGGTGCGCAATCCTGCCACCGGAACCGTCATCTGCCAGGTTCCCGACATGGGCGCCGCCGAGACGCGGCGCGCCATCGCCGCCGCCGACGCGGCATGGCCCGCGTGGCGCGCGCTCACCGGCAAGCAGCGCGCCGCCGTGCTGCGCCGCTGGTTCGAACTGATGATGGCGAACGCCGACGACATCGCCCTGCTGATGACTTCCGAGCAGGGCAAGCCGCTCGCCGAGGCGCGCGGCGAGGTGGCCTACGCGGCGAGCTTCGTCGAGTGGTTCGCCGAGGAGGGCAAGCGCGCCTACGGCGACACCATGCCGAGCCCCGATCCGAAAACGCGCATCGTCGTGCTAAAGCAGCCGGTGGGCGTCTGCGCCGCCATCACGCCGTGGAATTTCCCGGCTGCCATGATCACGCGCAAGGTGGCGCCCGCGCTGGCCGCGGGCTGCACCGTGGTCGTCAAGCCGGCCGAGCAGACGCCGCTGACCGCCCTGGCGCTCGCCGAGCTGGCGCAGCGCGCCGGCTTCCCGCCGGGCGTCTTCAACGTCGTCACCGGCGCCGCCGGGTCGGCCGCCAGGATCGGCGGCGAGCTGACCGCGAACCCGACGGTGCGCAAGCTCTCCTTCACCGGTTCGACCGAGGTCGGCCGGCTGCTGATGGCGCAGTGCGCGCCGACCGTCAAGAAGCTCTCGCTCGAGCTCGGCGGCAATGCGCCGTTCATCGTGTTCGACGACGCCGACGTCGATGCCGCCGTCGCCGGCGCCATCGCCAGCAAGTATCGCAACACGGGCCAGACCTGCGTGTGCGCCAACCGGCTGCTGGTGCAGGACGGCGTCTACGAAGCCTTCGCCACCCGGCTGGCGGCGCGGGTGGCCGAACTGAAGGTCGGCGCCGGCACCGAGGAGGGCGCGGCACAGGGCCCGCTGATCGACGAGCAGGCGCTGGCGAAGGTCGAGGCCCACATCGCCGACGCGCTCGCCAAGGGCGCGCGCGTGCTGACCGGCGGCAAGCGCCACAGCCGCGGCGGCACCTTCTTCCAGCCCACCGTGCTGGCCGACGTGACGCCGGAGATGCGCTGCGCGCGCGAGGAGACCTTCGGCCCGGTGGCGCCGCTGTTCCGCTTCAAGACCGAGGCCGACGCGATCGCGCTGGCCAACGCCACCGAATACGGGCTGGCCGGCTACTTCTTCAGCCGCGACATCGGGCGCGTCTGGCGCGTCGCCGAGGCGCTCGAGTACGGCATGGTGGGCGTGAACACCGGCGTCATCTCCAACGAGGTGGCGCCCTTCGGCGGCGTCAAGCAATCGGGCATCGGCCGCGAGGGCTCGAAGTACGGCCTCGAGGAATACCTCGAGGTGAAGTACGTCTGCATGGCGGTGTAACCGCAGCGGCGCAGCCCGTTCAGGAGGGATGCCGGCCCTGCCGGCGCCGGTCGAGCCACCACGCGAACATCGGCAGCAGGACGAAGGACCCGGGCAGGATCAGGATGAACAGGTAGGGCGACAGGTGCGCCATCGCCCGCAGCTGCTCGTGCAGCTCGTGGCGCTCGTCGCGCGACCACGCGCCGCCGTTGCGGTGCTTCATCAGCAGCGGCATCAGTCCCTTGACCTTGACGAGCTCGGCAAGCAGCAGTTGCTGCTCGCGTCGCTGCGCCTCGAGGAACTTGTGGCTGACGCTGGGCGACACCCGCTTGCCGGCGCCGGCCGCAAGCTGCCGCGCCGCGGCCTGCGTGCGAGACCGCTCGGGAAACCGCATGTTCATCAATGCTTGCGCTTGGCGAGCCAGTCGCGCACCCGGCCCCAGGCTTGCCAGGCCGCCACGCCGCGCCGCGTCCAGCGCACGACTGCGCTGGGGCGCGCCACGGCGAAGGCGAGGCCCGCCGCCGCGAGGACCTCGGGGTGATGCTTGACCCAGCGCACGCCGTCGACCACCGCGTCGCCGACGTGCAGCAGCGGCGCGACGCCGCCGGCATAGTCGGCGAGCTGGTCGCGCAGCTGGGCGCTGCGGAACTGCAGCTGCTGCTTCTTCAGCGCGAATTCGACTTCGGAACTCATTCGTCGCGGTCGAGCGCCGCGCGGTCGCCCTTCAGCTCCGCCAGCGTGGCGGCGAACAGGCGCGACTGCTGGCGCACCAGGCGCACCGCCATGAAGAAGGCAAACAGGCCGCCCGCGAGGAACAGCGTGGCGAACATGCCGAGCGCGAGCAGGCGGTTGCTCTCCCACATCAGCGCGGTGAACAGCACGGCGAGGAACACCGTGCCCACCGACAGCAGGATCAACGCGGCGAGCGCGTAGATCAGCAGGCTGACGATACGGGTCTTCTCCTCCTTGAGCTCCGTGGTGAGGAGCTCGAGGCGGGTCTCGATCAGCGCGATGCCGGTCGAGAGGAACCCGCGCAGCGAGCGCAGCATGCCGCGCGGGCGGGCTGGGTCGACCATCGATCAGCGGCGGCCGATGAGCAGTCCGACGATGAAGCCGACGCCGGCGGCGACGCCGACCGAGCGCCAGGGGTTGTCATGCACGTAGTCGTCGGCTTGGCGGCCGACCTGCTTGGCGCGGTCGACCACGGCGGCCTGCGCGTCGGCGAGGCTGGCCTTGGCGTTGGACAGATGGTCCTGCAGGCGGTCGCGGATCGCCGCGACCTTGTCGCCGGCCTGGCCGGCCGTTGCGCGCAGAAGCTCCTCGGTGTCGGCGACCACCACCTTGAGATCGGCGACGAGTTTGTCTTTTGTGACGATGTCGTTCATGCGTGCTCCTTGAAAATCGATGAGGAATCCATATGCGGGCGCTAAGCCTACCGCGTTTCGCCATCCGGACGCAATGCAACGACCATGCGCCGGCGGCATAACGGCGGCGGGGTCATCCTCCCGGCTATTGTTCCGACATTCCGTGAAACCGCTGTTCGAGAAGCCGGAGCACTTTCAGCGTAGTAGCGAGCTCCCCGGCCGGCAAGCCCTGGAGCGCCTTGCGGGAAAAGGTCTGGCGCCGGGGACGCGTCGATTCCACCAGCGCGATGCCGGCCCGCGTCAGGGCCACTGCCGTCAGGCGATTGTCCTGCGGATGGCTTTCCCGCGTCACCAGGCCTTCCGCTTCCAGCGCTTTCATCTGGCGCGTCAGTGCGCCGGCATCGAGGACAAGATGCCGCGCCAGCTCCTTCTGGGTCGCGCATTTGCGCTCGTGGAGCGCCTGCAGGATGCGCCAGCGCGGCAGCGGCTCGCCCACCTGGGTCTCGAATGCCGCATACATGGCCCGGCCGGTGCGGCCGATCTGGCGCAGCAGGTTGCGTTCCCTGTCGTTCATGGCTGATTTCCCTCTTGCGGATGGGCGCGGTGAAGATCGATCGGCGGAATGCGGCGGACCCAGAACAGCGCCAGCATCATGACGACGGCGACCAGCCACTGGCTGCTGTGCACCGCGCCGACCAGCACGTCGCGCGCCGCCGCCAGCAGCGCCGCCGGGTCGTGCCCCGCGGCCTGGACCGCTTCGCCGAAGCGCGCCGCGCGCGGATGGTCGATGAGGATCTGCGGCTCCGCCAGCCAGCCCCGCCATTGCGCGCCGCCGGAAGCCTCCAGGGCCGCCTCGACCCGGTGCGCATAGAGGCGCGTCACCAGCGTGCCGACCACCGCGGTGCCGAACATGCTGCCGACCATGCGCGTCGACTGCACCATGGCGGTCGCCACGCCGAGCTGCGCGCGCGGCGCGGTCGACTGCACTGCCAGCGTCACGTTCGGCAGCAGGCTGCCGAGGCCGAGCCCGGCGACCGCCATGACGGCGATCACCAGGCCGTGCGGCGTGGCGGCGGTGGTCTGCGTGAGGGCGAGCGCCGCCGCCCAATAGAGGATGACGCCGACGTAGAGCATGGGATTGGGCGCCGCCAGCCGCGTGACGATGCGGCCATTGATGATGCTGCCGATGGTGATGCAGACGGCCAGCGGCGTCACCAGCAGGCCGGCGCGGTTGGGCGACAGGCCGAAGCCGCCCTGGAACATCAGCGGCGCATAGTAGGTGACGGCGAACAGGCAGAAGCCCATGGTGAGCGAGAGGCCGAACAGCGGCGCCAGCGCGCGGTGCGAGAACATGTCGAGCGGGATCACCGGGTTGTCGCAGCGGCGCTCCCACCAGACCAGCGCGAGACCCGCCACCAGCGTGGTGCCGCCGAGCGCCGCCAGGAGCAGCGCGGGCTTGTGCTGCGGCAGCCATTCCACCAGCAGCTGCAGGCAGCCGAGCGTCGCCGCCAGCAGCGCCGACCCCGCCCAGTCGAGCCGCGACGGCGCGCCGGCGGCATGGCGGATGCGCGGCAGGCAGCGCCCGACCAGCCCCAGCGCGATCAGGCCGACGGGGAGATTGACGAAGAACACCCAGCGCCAGCCCCAGTATTCCGCCAGGTAGCCGCCCAGCGAAGGTCCCACGGCGTTGGCCAGCCCGAAGGCGCTGCTGAACAGCACCTGCCAGCGCAGGCGCGAGCGCGCATCGGCGAACAGGTCCGGCACGCTGGCGAAGGTCGTCGCCACCAGCATGCCGCCGCCGACGCCCTGCAGCCCGCGCGACAGCACCAGCTGCAGCATGCTCTGCGACATGCCGCACAGCGCCGAGGCGCCGGTGAACAGCACGATGGCAGCGAGGTTGAAGGGCTTGCGGCCGTATTCGTCGCCCAGCTTGCCGAAGATCGGCACGGTAATCACCGAGGTCAGCAGGTAGGCGGTGCCCACCCACGCATACAGGTCGAAGCCGTGCAGCTCCGCCACGATGGTCGGCAGCGCCGTGCCGATCACCGTCTGGTCGAGCGCCACCATGATGAGGACCGAGCACAGCCCCAGCATGGCGAACAGCGTCTGGCGGAAACTGCGCGGGGGAGAGGAGTTCATTCTGTTGCCTTGGCTATCGTTGCCGCGGCAATCATTTTGCCACAACCCGGACGAACTCCAGCGTGGGAGACGCAGGCCAAGGCGCGGCTTCCGCCTCATCGCTTCGCCCTTCCGGGGTTCCCGCGCCGCCCTCACGCCGGCCGGCCGGGCCCGCAAACCCGCCGTCTCATTCGATGGCTGAACTCGGCCAATAAAGGGTCGTTCGCGCTTTCATCAGTAAGCGGACGTTCACCGCGTTAGTCCCGCTGAAATCGATGTCGTCTTTTGCCGCCACTTTAGGTCGCACTAAATTCCGTCATGCCATTGAAATGCATATAGAATATCTCGCGTCCCTTCATCCATATCGACGCCATGACGGAATATTTCCCGACATTTAGGTGTCCCACTTTACGTTGGGCGGCTTAATGGTGCTGCTCCTGAAGAGCGACGGCGACTGGCCGAAGCTTCGAGTAACGGGTTTGGCTCCCGAGCGAGATCCGTACATTGGCTTTGCCAATGCCGAGCTTGCGGAACGATTTTGCGATGGGTGGCACATTCGTGATCCGAAGCACTCGTTGCCTACGCTGAAGCCGGGAGTGCTGCCCGATGGGCGAGACATTGCG
>DASVZD010000341.1:0-10249 GCA_036391815.1 Rhodocyclaceae bacterium | reverse complement strand
CAGCCCGGCTTGAGCGCTAGCTCGCCCTGGACGTTGGGTTCGGCGATGACCTCGCGCTGGACCGGCTTGCCCTCGTCTTCCTCCTCGGGCTTCGTCAGCACGGCGGCCTCGATGCCCGGGATCGGACGGCCCATCGAACCGGGGCGGATATCCATCGCCGCGTAGTTGGCGACCATGATCCCGCCGGTCTCGGTCTGCCACCAGTTGTCGTGGATCGGCAGCCCGAGCACTTCCTTGCCCCACAGAACGGCCTCGGGATTGAGCGGCTCGCCGACGCTGGCGACGAAGCGCAAGCCGGGAAACGCATACTTCCTGGCGATCTCGGCGCCGGCCTTCATCAGCATGCGGACCGCCGTCGGCGCCGTGTACCAGACGCTCACCTTCTCGTCCTGCAGGATGCCGTACCAGCGCTCGGCGTCGAACTCCTCGCGGTCGACGATGCTGGTGACGCCGTGCAGCAGCGGCGCAATGATGCCGTACGAGGTGCCCGTCACCCAGCCCGGATCGGCGGTGCACCAGAAGACGTCCTCGTCGTGCAGGTCGAGTGCGTACCTGCCGGTGGCCCAGTGCGTGGCGACGGCGCCATGCACGTGCACGGCGCCCTTCGGCGTGCCGGTGGTGCCGCTGGTGAAGTGCAGCAGCGCCATGTCCTCGGCCCGTGTCGGCGCCGTGTCGCACTCGGCCGGCGCCTGCGCCATCAGCGTCGCCAGGTCGAGCGTGCCGGGCACGTCGGTGCGGTCACCCTCGTCGGCGACCAGCAGCACGTGCTTGAGCGTCGGCATCTTGTCGCGCCACTTGGCGATCTTGCGCTGGTAGAGCAGGTCGGTGGTCACGAGTACCGCGCCTTCGCCGAGGTTGACGCGCGTGGCGATCGGCTCCGGCCCGAAGGCCGAGAACAGCGGCGACACTACGGAGCCGTTCTGCAGCGCGCCGAGCACGGCGACGTAGAGTTCCGGAATGCGCCCGGCGAGGATGAACAGCCGCTCGCCCTTCTTGATGCTGAGGCCGCGCAGCACGTTGCAGAAGCGGCTGGCGAGTTCCGCGAGCTTCCCGTAGCTGATGCTCTGCGGCGACCTCTCGCGCGCCAGGAAACGATAGGCGACCTTGTCGCGCAGGGAGCCATGCGCATGCCGCCCGACCGCCTCCCACGCGATGTTAAGCGCGCCGGCGGGCAGGCCGGCCAGTTCGCGTCCCGCCACCGGCCAGCAGAAACCGCTGCGCGTGCCTTCGTAATCCGCGAGGTTGGGCGCCAGCCTCAGGTCGACGGCAGGCTTGCGGATGATCGGAACGGTGGACCCGGAATCCATTCTGCCCTGCTCCCCTTTTCGCCCAATATAGACGGGCGCATGCGGGGAGCAAGGGAGCCGGACGGCTGTCGGTCCTCAGTTCTCCTCGGGCACCATGCGGATCGCACCGCACGGGCACTCGGCGGCGCAGACACCGCAGCCCTTGCAGTAGTCGTAGTTGAACTTGAAGCGCTTGCCGGGGCCGAGCTTGATTACCGCGTTGTCGGGACAGACGCCGTAGCAGTTGTCGCACTCGAAGCAGTTGCCGCAGGAGAGGCAGCGGCGCGCCTCGAATTGCGCATTGGTCTCGTCGAGGCCGCCGAGCACTTCCTCGAAGGTTGACTGGCGGCGGATGATGTCGAGCACCGGCCGCACGGTCTTAGGCGCGTCCGAGTAGTACCAGGTGTTGAGGCGCTCGAAGGTCGCCAGTTCCGGCTTCGGCGGCGCCGCGTACTTCTCGCCGCGCAGCCAGGCGTCGATGGCGCGCGCCGCCTTCTTGCCGTGGCCGACGGCCACCGTCACGGTGCGCTCGTTGCCGGCCATGTCGCCGCCGGCGAAAACGCCGGGGCAGCCGGTCATCATCGTCGCGTCGACCTGCACGATGCCCTTGTCGATCACCAGGCCATTGACCTTCTCGAGCAGCGAGAGGTCCGCGTCCTGGCCGAGCGCCAGCACCAGCGAGTCGGCGGCGACCGTCTCGTATTCGCCGGTCGGCTGCGGGAAGCCGTTCTCGTCGAGCGCCATCTTCTCGACCGTCAGCTCGCCTTCGCCGGCTTCCTTGATGGTCGACAGCCACTTCATCATGACGCCTTCCTGCAGCGCCTCCTCGACCTCGAAATCGTGCGCCGGCATCTTCTCGCGCGTGCGGCGATAGACGATGATCGACTCCTCGGCGCCGAGCCGCTTGGCGGTGCGCGCGACGTCGATCGCGGTGTTGCCGCCGCCGTAGACGACGACGCGGCGGCCGAGCAGCGGCTTCATCTCTTCCTCGTGCTCGCCCTCCATGCTGCGCAGCACGGAGACGGCGTCGAGCACGCGGTTGGCGTCGCCCGCGGGGATGTAGGCGCGCTTGGCGATGTGGGCGCCGACGCCGAGGAAACAGGCGTCGAAGCAGCCCTCGGCCATGGTCTGCTTGAGGTCGTCTACATGGGTGTTGACGCGCAGATCGACGCCGAGGTCGACGATGCGCGCGATCTCCGCGTCGAGCACGTCGCGCGGCAGGCGATATTTCGGGATGCCGAAGCGCATCATGCCGCCGGCGGCGGGACCCGCTTCGAAGATGGAGACCTGGTGGCCGAGCAGCGCCAGTTGGTAGGCGGCGGAAAGGCCGGCCGGGCCGGCGCCGACGACCAGCACGCGCTTGCCGGATTGCTTCTCCGGCTTGACGAACTTCCAGCCACGCTTGATCGCCTCGTCGCCGAGGAAGCGCTCGACCGAGTTGATGCCGACGGCTTCGTCGAGATGCTGGCGATTGCAGCCGCCTTCGCAGGGGTGGTAGCAGACGCGCCCCATTGTCGCGGGCAGCGGATTGTTGACCGTCAGCGAGCGCCACGCCTTTTCATAGTCGCCGCTCTCGGCGTTGAACAGCCAGGCCTGGATGTTCTCTCCCGCCGGGCAGGCGGCGTTGCAGGGCGGCAGGCGGTCGACGTATTCGGGGCGGTAAGTGCGCCACGAGCCGGTGCGGTTGGCGAGCGAGGAACCGGGATCGAGGGTGATGGCGAATGGCTTGTCCATATTTCAGTGCTCCTCTCCCAGCAATCCGTATTTGCGGATGTTGCGGTCAGCCAGCGCCTGCAGCCTGGCGATGACGTCGACCTTGGGCTGCTTGCCGAAGAGATGCGCGTAGCGCTTTTGCGGCCGCAGGAATTCCTCGATCGGCAGCTTCTTGCGGATCGGCAGCACGCCGGTGACTTCGCCGTGTTCGGCCTCGAACACCGGGAAGAAGCCGGTCTCCTTCGCCAGCCGCGCCATCTTGATGGTCTCGCTCGACGCCGTGCCCCATCCCAGCGGACAGGGCACGAGGATGTGGATGTAGCGCGCGCCGCGGACTTCCATGGCGCGGCGCACCTTGGCTTCGAGGTCGCGCAGGTCCGCGACCGTGGCGGTGGCGACGTAGGGAATGTCGTGCGCCATGGCGATGGCCGGCACGAACTTGCCCTGCCCGAAGGGATTGCCGGGCTCGGCGCCGACGGCCATGGTGGTCGCCGTGCGCGCCGCCGGCGGCGTCGCCGACGAGCGCTGGATGCCGGTGTTCATGTAGCCGCCGTTGTCGTAGCAGAGGTAGAGCACGTCGTCGTTGCGCTCGAACATGCCCGACAGGCAGCCGAAGCCGATGTCCGTGGTGCCGCCGTCACCGCCCTGCGCGACGACGCGTACATCCTGCTTGCCCTTGACCCTCAGCGCAGCGGCGATGCCGGTGGCCACCGCCGCGGCGTTGCCGAACAGCGAATGCACCCACGGAATCTGCCACGAGGTCTCGGGGTACGGCGTCGAGAAGACTTCCAGGCAGCCGGTCGCGTTGGCGGCGATCAACTGGCCGTGCGTCGCCTCCATCGCGGCGTCGATCGCGTAGCGCGCGCCGAGCGCTTCGCCGCAGCCCTGGCAGGCGCGGTGGCCCGAGTTGAGGGAGTTGAAGCGCTTGACCTGAGCCTGCACGCTGCGCTCGTCGGGTTCCAGCAAACGGTTGCCGACGGTGAAGGTGCCCGTCTGGTAGAAGCTGATGGGTTGGAAGCTCATCGTGTTCTCCTCGCTCAGACGATCTTCGCCGCGACGACGCCGACGTCGCGCAGCAGGTTCTCGGCGATCGGACCGGAGAGACGCTTCTGGGCCTCCCGCGCCAACTGCTTGTCGACGACCTCGTGGTTGAGGTCGAGGAAGGTCAGGAAGTCGAGCTTGCCCTGGATCGCGCTGCGGAACAGCGCATGCAGCGACTTCTTGGTGATCGCGCGGCCGCCGAGGCCGGCGACGACGGTGTAGGTGTCGATCGGCAGCGCCGAAATGGCCATGCGCACGTTGGTGGCCAGGATGCCGCCGGCGCCGATGGAGAAGCTCTTCTCCAGCACGATGACGCGCTTCGCGCGCTTAAGGGCGTCGCGCACCTGGGTCGACGGGAAGGGACGGAACAGCGTGAGCCCCATGACGCCGATCTTCTCGCCGGCATCGCGCAGCTCGTCGACCGTGTCCTTGATGGTGCCGAGCACCGAGCCCATTGCCACGACGATGGTCTCCGCGTCTTCGGCCCGGTAGGTATGGAGGAGGCCGCCCGAGTCGCGGCCGAAGATGGCCTTGAACTCGGCGGCATAGGCGGGCATGCGCTCCAGCGCCTGACGCTGCTTGGCATGCGCGAGGTAGCGCACCTCCATGAAGGCCTCGGGGCCGACCATCGCGCCGATCGATACGGGCGCATTCACGTCGAGCACCTGGCGCGGCGAATAGGGCGGCAGGTAGGCGTCCACCTGCTCCTGCGTCGGCATGTCCACGCGCTCGTAGGCGTGCGTGAGGATGAAGCCGTCCATGCAGACCATCACCGGCAGCGACAGTTCCTCGCCGAGGCGGAAGGCCTGGATGTGCAGGTCGAGCGCTTCCTGGTTGGTCTCGGCGAACAACTGCAGCCAGCCGGAGTCGCGCATCGCGAGCGAGTCGGTGTGGTCGTTCCAGATGTTGATCGGTGCGCCGATGGAGCGGTTGGCGACCGTCATCACGATCGGCAGCCCGAGGCCGGAGGCGTTGAACACCGCTTCGGCCATGAACAGCAGGCCCTGCGAAGCGGTCGCCGTGTAGGTGCGCGCGCCGGCGGACGATGAGCCGATGGCGACACTCATCGCGGCGAACTCCGACTCGACGTTGATGAACTCGCAGTTCTTCAGTTCGCCGCTCTTCACCAGTTCGCCGACGCCTTCGACGATGTGGGTCTGCGGCGAGATCGGATAGGCGCAGACGACTTCGGGCCGGCACAGGGCAACGGCCTCGGCAACGGCGTGGGAACCTTCGATCTGCTTAAGCATGGGCGGTCTCCTTGGCCTCGGCCATTTCGCGCATGACGATCCGGTAGGCTTCGCCCGCGGCGGCGACGTTGCCCTCGGCGACCTTGCCGGAAAACTTGTCGTTGATCGCCTTGATCACCGATTCGAGCTTCAGCAGCTGCGAGACCGCGGCAAAGCCGCCGAGCAGCGGCACGTTCGGCACCGGCCGGCCGACGCACTTGATGGCGATCTCGGTCGCGGGCACCGTGCAGATGCGCGCCGGATTCCAATCGCGCAGGAATTCGCCGATGCCGAGCGCATCGAGCGTCTTGCTGGTATTGATCAGCACGTAGCCGTCGCGTTTGAGGCCGGAGAAGACGTCGACCTGGTGGAGCAGCGTCGGATCCTGAATGATCAGCGCGTCGGGCTCCATGATCGGCTCGCGCAGGCGGATCTCCCGGTCGGCGATGCGGCAGAAGGCGACGACCGGTGCGCCGGTGCGCTCGGAGCCGAAGCTCGGGAAAGCCTGGGCGTGCCGGCCTTCCTCGAACGCGGCGATGGAGAGCATCTCCGCCGCGGTGACGACGCCTTGGCCGCCGCGGCCATGAATGCGGACTTGGAACATCTTCCATTCCTCCTTTGCCGGACGATTCTAAGCCGCTCGCCCGAGCTGACGACAGCGTACATTCTTGACGACAACCCGCCCTCCGCCAGGTTTTACCGGAGGACCCCCTCTTTTTAGTCCATGTCCCCGGCGGTTCGCGGCCGGCATCCTCTCGGTCGCGGATATTGCGGATTATGGTACGGCGTTTTGCATTACGCAACACCTCGCCGCGCACTTTTTGTCCCCGCTGGGCCGATTGCGGAAATCCGATATATCGGCGGACCCGGCATTGTCACAATATCCGGGCCCAATATCCCGTCGCATGCCCCTGGCAGGCGCGGATCCCGAGACGCAATCGCCCGGGCATAACGAACAAGCTTGGTGGAGAGAGGACGATGTTGAAGTTTTTCGCGCCTGCCGCGGCGCTGATGAAGCGGCTCCGGTACTCGTACAAGTTCGCCGTGATCGGCCTGGTCAGCGCGGTCGCCGTGGGCTTCCTGCTGTTCAGCATGATCGCCGGCCTGCGCGGCGAGATCGTCGCCGGCCAGCGCGAGCTCGCAGGCATCCGCGTCACCCGGCCGCTGCTCAATGCCATCCAGGCGCTCCAGCAGCATCGCATGCTCGCGGCCAGCATCGCGGCCGGCAACGCCGAGGTCAAGGACAAGGTGCCGGCGCAGGAGGCACAGTTGGCCGAAGCCTTCAAGGCGGTCGACGAGGCGCTCGCGGCCAACGGCGACGGCTTCGGCGTCGCCGAGGAATGGGAAGCGGTGAAGAAGGAATGGAGCGAGCTCGCCGGGGAATGGGCCGACCTCACCGGCATGGCGAGCCTCAACGCGCACAACGCGCTGATCGAGCACGCGCTGCAGCTGACCAACAGCGTCGCCGATGCCAGCGGCCTCGTGGTCGACCCGTCGCTCGATTCGTATTACCTGGTCGGCACGGCCACCAGCGCGATGCCCGAGGTGCTCGAGCGGCTCGGCAAACTCGGCGCAGCCGGCATCAGCGTGCTGACGCGCGGCGGCACGGTGACCGACACGGTGCGCGGCGATTTCACGCGCGATCTCGGCGGGCTCGACAAGATGCGGGCCGAGGCGCTTTCCGGGCTGACGCGCTCGGGCCGCTACAACGAGGCGATCAAGCCCCAGCTCGAGGACTTCCAGCAGAAGTTCTCCGCCCACATCGGCGAGGTCGTCGGAGTGGTCGAGAACGAGATCGTCTCAGGCAACCTGCAATCGACGCCTGCGTCCTTCCTCGCCAAGGCGACGGCCGCCACCGAGAGCGGCTACGGTGAACTCTCGCGTGCCGTGTTCCCGACCATCGAACGCCTGATCGGCGAGCGCGTCGCGCACCGCGAGACCCTGCTCTACGTGGACCTCGGCGTGGCGGCGGCGCTGGTGCTGGCCTTCGCCTATCTTTCCGTCGGCTTCTACCTGGCGACGATCGACGGCGTGCAGCAGCTTTCCGGCGGCGCCGCGCGCATCGCCGCCGGCGACCTGACGACGCGGGTGGTCGTCGACAGCAGCGACGAGCTGACCCAGGCCGGCCTGGGCTTCAATTCGATGGCCGCCGCGCTGGCCGGGCTTATCGGCAAGATCCAGGCGAGCGCCGGCGAGGTTTCCGATGCCGCCTCGCAGATGGCGGATTCGTCGTCGCGCATCAATCAGGGATCGCAGCAGCAGAGCGAGGCGGCCGCGGCGATGGCGGCGGCGATCGAGGAATCCACCGTCGGCATCAACCATATCGCCGAGTTCGCGCGCGACGCCCAGTCGATGTCTACCGAGGCGGGCCAGCTCTCCGACCACGGCAGCGAAATCGTCAACCGCACGGTCCACGAGATGCAGGGCATCGCCGCCACGGTCAAGCAGGCGGCCCAGCTGATCGAGGAACTCGGCCGGCAGTCCGGCAACATCTCGGCCATCGTCAACGTCATCAAGGACATCGCCGACCAGACCAACCTGCTGGCGCTGAACGCCGCGATCGAGGCGGCGCGCGCCGGCGAGCAAGGCCGCGGCTTCGCCGTGGTCGCCGACGAGGTGCGCAAGCTGGCCGAACGCACCAGCAGCTCGACCCAGGACATCTCGACGATGATCGGCGCCATCCAGAGCGGCACCTCGCAGGCGGTGGCGAGCATGCAGGACGGCGTGACGCGGGTCGCCGGCGGCGTCGAACTGGCCCAGTCCGCGGGTGCGGCCATGGAGAAGATCCGCGCCGGCACCGCTCGGGTCGTGGATTCCATCAACGAGATCTCGCATGCCCTCGAGGAGCAGGGCGCCGCCAGCAACGACATCGCCGCCAACGTCGAGCGCATCGCCCAGATGGCCGACCAAAACCATGCTGCGATCGCGCAGACGACGACAACCGCGCAGCAGCTCGAGCGGCTGGCCGTCGCATTGCAGGACGAGGTCCGTCGTTACCGGGTCAGTCCCGTCGGCTGAAGCCGGCAGACTCTCTGACTAAAGTCGCTATTGCGCATTGCGGTGTCTTCTTTTACAATGCGGAACGTCACGGATCGGCCGGCCTACCCCGTCGGTCTAATCTGTGGGAACCGGCTCGCCAACAGCGGGCCCCAATAACGATGCAGGACGTCCGGAACGCCACCGTCATCCGGTGGTCTTCCGAACGTACCTCAACGGAGGAGACTAGATATGTCCGCCCAGCCCCCCGGCCTGGACAAGGCCGCGCCTGACTTCGATCAGGACAACCAAGAAACCCGTGAATGGCTCGACGCCCTCGACGCCGTCATCACCGAGGAGGGGCCGGAACGCGCCTACTTCCTCATCGAGCGGCTGATCGAGCAGGGCCGCCGTGCCGGCGTCAACATGCCGTACAGCGCGACCACGGATTACGTCAACACGATCCCCGCTGACCGCCAGGCGCTCGCGCCCGGCGACTACATCCTCGAGAACCGCATCCGGGCGTACATTCGCTGGAACGCGATGGTCATGGTGCTGCGCGCCAACCAGGACGACTCGCACCTCGGCGGCCACATCGCCAGCTTCGCCTCGGCGGCGACGCTCTACGACGTCGGCTACAACCACTTCTGGCATGCGCCGTCGGAGAACCACGGCGGCGACCTGATTTTCTTCCAGGGCCACTCGTCGCCCGGCATCTATGCGCGCGCCTTCCTGCTGGGGCGGCTGACCGAAGAGCAACTCGACAACTTCCGCCGCGAAACGGCCGGCCGCGGCGTGCCCTCCTATCCGCATCCCTGGCTGATGCCGGACTTCTGGCAGTTCCCCACGGTATCGATGGGCCTCGGCCCGATCCAGGCGATCTACCAGGCGCGCTACATGAAGTATCTGAACGACCGCGGCCTGGCGAACACCGAGGGCCGCAAGGTCTGGGCCTACCTGGGCGACGGCGAGATGGACGAGCCCGAATCCATGGGCGCCATCGGCATGGCCGGACGCGAGAAGCTCGACAACCTGATCTTCGTCATCAACTGCAACCTGCAGCGCCTCGACGGCCCGGTGCGCGGCAACGGCAAGATCATCCAGGAACTGGAAGCGGATTTCCGCGGCGCCGGCTGGAACGTGATCAAGCTGATCTGGGGCGGCTACTGGGATCCGCTGCTGGCGCAGGACAAGAACGGACTCCTGCGCAAGCGCATGATGGAATGCATCGACGGCGACTACCAGACCTTCAAGTCGAAAGACGGCGCCTACGTGCGCGAGTTCTTCTTCAACACCCCGGAACTCAAGGCGATGGTCGCCAACTGGTCGGACGACGACATCTGGCGTCTGAACCGCGGCGGCCACGATCCGCACAAGATCTACGCCGCCTACGATGCGGCCGTGAAGCACAAGGGCCAGCCGACGGTGATCCTCGCCAAGACCATCAAGGGCTACGGCATGGGCGTCTCCGGCGAGGCGCAGAACATCACCCACCAGCAGAAGAAGATGGGCACCACCTCGGTCGCGGCCTTCCGCGACCGCTTCAAGCTGCCGATCAAGGACGAAGACCTCGAGAAGCTGCCCTACTTGAAGTTCGAGGAAGGCTCGCCCGAGCTCAACTACATGCGCGAGCGGCGCCTGGCGCTCGGCGGCTACCTGCCGTCGCGGCGTCGCAAGGTCGAGCCTCTGCCGGTGCCTGAGCTCTCGGCCTTCGACGCCCAGTTGAAGCCCTCCGGCGAAGGCCGCGAGTTCTCGACCACCATGGCTTTCGTGCGCATCCTCAGCACCCTGCTGCGCGACAAGCACCTGGGCAAGCGCATGGTGCCGATCGTCGTCGACGAGTCGCGCACCTTCGGCATGGAGGGCCTGTTCCGCCAGATCGGCATCTGGAACCAGGAAGGCCAGAAGTACGTGCCGCAGGACGCCGACCAGCTGATGTTCTACAAGGAGATGAAGACCGGCCAGATCTTGCAGGAAGGCATCAACGAGGCCGGTGCCGTCGCC
>DASVZD010000340.1:0-12181 GCA_036391815.1 Rhodocyclaceae bacterium | reverse complement strand
TCATCAGTGCGAAACCCCTTCCAGCTTCTCCGCCGCCGACCCCATGTACGCCTCGATCACCGCCGGATCGGCCGACACTTCGGCGTAGGTGCCCTCCGCCAGCACCGCACCGCGCGCCAGCACGGTGATGCGGTCGGAGATGCCGGCGACCACCTTCATGTTGTGCTCGACCATCAGGATGCTGCGGTTGGCCGACACCTTCTTGATCAACTGCATGACGCGCTCGACGTCCTCGTGCCCCATGCCCTGGGTCGGCTCGTCGAGCAGCATCAACTCGGGGTCGAGGGCCAGCGTGGTGGCGATCTCCAGCGCGCGCTTGCGGCCATAGGGGAGATCGACCGTGACAGCGCCGGCGAAACCCTCGAGGCCCACCTCGGCGAGCAGTTGCTCGGCGCGCGCGTTGAGCGCGTCGAGCGAACGCTCGGAGCGCCAGAAGTGGAACGAGGTGCCGAGCTTGCGCTGCAGCGCCACGCGCACATTCTCCAGCACCGTGAGGTGCGGGAACACCGCCGAGATCTGGAACGAGCGCACCACGCCGCGGCGCGCGATCTGCGCCGGCGCCTCGCGCGTGATGTCGTGGCCGTTGAAGCGGATGCTGCCGCGCGAGGGTTCGAGGAACTTGGTGAGGAGGTTGAAGCAGGTCGTCTTGCCGGCGCCGTTGGGGCCGATCAGCGCATGGATGTGCCCGCGCGCGACCTTCAGGCTGACGTCGTTCACCGCGACGAAACCGCGGAACTCCTTGACGAGCCCGTCGGTTTCCAGGATGTAGCCGGACGAGCTCACGCGCTCCGTCCGACCGGCGAGGGATTCCTGTACCGCCCCTGCTTGCTGGGGTTGCCCATTGTTGTCTCCTCCGGCTGTTTCTTTGCCAGCTCGCGAAAGAGACTAGCACGGGCCGGCGCGTTTTCGCCACCCTACGGCAATCGGCCCTCGCTCTTTGTCGCCGGAACGACAATCAGGCCGCCTGCCCGCTCCACTCCTGCCAATGGTCCTCGATATAGGCGGCCACCTTCTCCATGCCCGGCTGGTGGGTATGCCACTGGTCGTCGACGCGGAACTCGACGCCGGGAAAGCGGCGCCCCGCATGCGCGGCGATGGTCCGGGCGATCGTCATCGCCTCCGCGTGGCCGACCTCGCCTGCGATCTCGTAGGCTTCCGGGCGGCTGCTCACGTAGTACACGGGCCGCGCGACGCTCGCCACACCGGGCCGGTGGGCTTCGTCGCGGGCAACATTGGCCGGCTTGCTCATGTCACGCCTCCAGTCATATGGTATTTCGACCGATGCCGGCGGCGTGGCGTTCCAATCAATAGGCGTGGCGCATGTAGAGGAACAGCGTCCCCGGATCCCGGCGCGCGGGATCGTAGCCGGCATCGGATGCCGCCTCGGGCCTGCTGAAGATCGTGTATTGCGCGCCGAGGCGCAGTCCCTGCACGGGCAGCCAGTAACCGTCCACGGTGAGGTTGCGCGGCTCGGCGCCGCGCCCGACGAAGCCGAGGCTGCTGCCGTAGTCGCCCCCGGGCGACCTGAGCAGCGCCGACAGCGGCACGTAGGCTGGCGCGGGGCGGAGGGTCCGCCCCATCCAGCCGTTGTTCACGCTGAGCCCCGGGACGAAGCCGCCGATCTTGTCGGTGGCCTTGCTGTCCGCGTGGCAGGCCACGCAGCTCTCGCCGGTCTCACGCGCGAACAGCGGCAAGGCGCCCGCCTCGGAAGGACGGAACGACAGCCCGACGCCGGCTGCGAGCGCGCAGCCGAGCGCTACCGTCCGGGCAGTCGCGGGGTTCGCGAAACGTTGGGGCACGGCGGACTCCTTTCACGAAACGGGCAGCGAGCGCAGGATAAGCGCGCGCCCGCCCGCCGCGAAATACCGGGAAACGGTGATGCCGGCTACCGCTTCCCCGGTAGCCGCCGGCCCGCGAAGCTACGCGGCCTGGCGCCTGTCGCCGATGCCGTGGCGGCGATCGCCGGCATCCGGCAGCTCGCTGCGGTGGCCGTGGTGCTGTGCCCAATACACCAGGTAGATGCCGAAGGCGATGCCCACCGCGAAGACCGCCATGAACTGGTCGCCGAAGATCGAATCCTTGAAGCCCGCGCCGCCGATCGCCCAGGAAACCAGCACCGTCAGCAAGCCGACGATGCTCCAGACGAGCAGCGACACCCCGGACAGAAAGGATGCGTAGCCGCGGGGCATGTGATATCCGGCCATGATTTCTCCTCCTCGTCAGCGGAGAGGTGCGGCCGCCCGGTCCGGACAACGCGCCGGCGGCGGGCTCGCCCTCCCCTCGTCGCACTATAGACAGCGAAGGGCGGGCCCGCCGGTTCCGGCGCCTTGCGTCAGCCCGGCGTCAGGGCGCCACGCGGCGCACCAGCGCCGCGGTGTACTCCTTGGTGGTCGCCGTGCCGCCGAGGTCGCGCGTGCGCACCTGGTCCTCGTTGAGCACCTGGCCGATGGCGGCGCGCAGCCGCGTCGCCAGTTCGCGCTGGTCGACATGGTCGAGCATCATCGCGGCGGCGAGCAGCAGCGCCGTCGGGTTGGCGATGCCCTTGCCCGCGATGTCCGGCGCCGAGCCGTGCACCGCCTCGAAGATCGCGGCGTCCTCGCCGATGTTGGCGCCCGGCGTCATGCCGAGCCCGCCGACCAGGCCGGAGATCTCGTCGGAGAGGATGTCGCCGAATAGGTTGGTGGTCACCAGCACGTCGAACTGCCAGGGGTTGAGCACCAGCTGCATGGCGCAGGCGTCGACGATGCGCTGGTCGTGCTCGACCCTGCCCTCGTACTTCTTGGCCACGTCCACCGCGGTCTCGAGGAAGAGGCCGGTGAGCGCCTTCATGATGTTCGCCTTGTGCACGATGGTGACCTTCTTGCGGCCGTTCTTCACGGCGTAGTCGAAGGCGTATTCGGCGATGCGGCGCGCGCCGGCGCGGGTGTTCACGCCGGTCGCCATCGCCACCGCGCGCGGGTCGTCGCCGATCGGGATGTAGTGCTCGAAGCCGACGTAGAGGCCTTCGTTGTTCTCGCGGATCAGCACGAGATTGATGTTCTCGAAGCGTCCGCCCGGCATGATGGTGTACGCCGGCCGCACGTTGGCGTAGAGCTTGAACTCCTCGCGCAGGCGCACGTTCGACGAGCGGTAGCCGCCGCCGACCGGCGTTTCCAGCGGGCCCTTGAGGGCCAGCCGGGTGCGATGGATGGAGTCGAGCGTCTCCTTCGGCAGCGGATCGCCCGCCGCCTTCATTCCCGCCAGGCCGGCCTGGCAGGTTTCCCACTCGAACTTGGCGCCCAGGGCGTCGAGCACCACCACGGCGGCGTCGACGATTTCAGGGCCGATGCCATCGCCGGGAATCAGCGTGGCCGGTATGGACTGCATTGACATTTCCACTCTCCTCTAGGGGATGTTTGTTTTGGATGAAACGGGTGCTGCGGGTTGAAGCTAGGAGGTCATTCCCTCCCCGCCTCGTAACTCGAGGGCGTGATGCCGGCGTGCGCGAGGAATTCGCGCAGGTGCTTGATGTCCTGCTTGTCGCAGACGTTGCTGTGGTGGGGGTGGTGCAGGAAGGCCTCGGCGCGGTTCAGCACCACGCGGAAGCGGGCGCCGTGCGCCGGCTCCACCGTTGCGCCGAGGTGGTTGAGCAGGGACTCGACCTCGCGCCAGTGGATGTTGCTGCTGATGGGATCCTGGAAGATGGTCCGCAGCAGGTTGTGGTGCTTGTGGCTCAAGGCGGGCGTCTGGAAAGACCGGGGAGCCCGAGTCTACTCCAGGACGCACCCCGTCGGGCCGTCCGGCGGCGTTGCCGCGCGCCCGGCGGCGTTGCCGCGGCCCTAGCGCGGCGGGAAATCCTGCAGCAGGTCGGCCAGCTCGTCGGCGTGCTCCTCCTCCTTGGCGAGGATTTCCTCCATCATCCGGCGCGAGGTCGGATCCTTGTCGCCGAGGTACTGGATGACGCCGCGGTAGCTGTCGATGGCGATGCGCTCGGCCACCAGGTCTTCCGCGATCATGTCCTCCAGCGAAGCGCCCTCGACGTACTCCGAGTGGCTGCGCCCCGCCAGGTCGCGCGGCGAGAAGTCGGGTTCGCCGCCCAGCTGCACGATGCGCTCGGCGATCTGGTCGGCGTGGTCCTGCTCCTCCTGGGCATGCACCATGAATTCGTCGGCGATGCTGCGGGAAGTGATGCCGCGCGCCATGAAATGGTGGCGCCGGTAGCGCAGCACGCACACCAGTTCGGTCGCCAGCGCTTCGTTGAGCAGCTTCAGCACCACCTCGCGATCCGCCTTGTAGCCGGCGGTGACCGCGCCGTCCGCGATCTGCTGGCGCGCGCGGTCGCGCAAGGCCTGGACGTCGGTAAGCGAAGCTTGGTTCGGGTCGCCCTGTTTCACGGGTGCCTCCTATCGGAAGTTCGGGGGCGCCGGGCGGAAATGCTTACCGGCGCGTCGCAATTCGTTCCAGGTCCGACGGACTATCGTCGCAACAGGCCCATGACGAGGGAGATCACCGCGACGATCAGGAAGATGTAGAACAGGATCTTCGCGATGCCGGCCGCGCCTGCGGCGATGCCGCCGAATCCGAACAGCGCTGCGATCAGCGCGATGACCAGGAATACCGCTGCGTAGTACAACATGGAAGCCTCCAACAGAGTTCGCTATGCCAGCTGGTCAGCAATCGCCATGCCCGCGACGTGCCTCGCGCTCCCGCTTGCGCTCGTCGGACACGCGCCGCCGCCATGGCATGAGCAGCCAGAACGATGCGTAGAAGCAGGCCATGAACGCCGCGATGACGGCCGCCAGCGGGCGCTCGCCGGTGACGATGCGGGCGATCAGGTAGAGGTCGAGGCAGATGCCGAGCATCAGCGGATACATGCTCCACAGCAGCAGCCGCGAGCACAGGCGGATATACGGATGCGAGACCTCCAGCGGCCGCGTCTGCCGGTGGTAGGCCGCGGGCGTCATGACCAGTGCGATGGCCGCCGTGACGAGCACCGTGGCAGCAAGGTGGATGAACTGCTCGCTGCGGTCGAGCAGCAGCCAGAACTTGTCCTGCGTGACGGCGATCAGCTGGAAGCCGAACAGCGCCTCGATGCCGGGCAGCACCATCCGGCATTCCTGCAGCAGCAGGCGCACCGCCTGGGCCAGCGGCAGGCTCTCGACCTCTTCGCCCGGTGTCCTGTCTTCCATCTCCGACGCATCCTGCCCTGGCGAGGCAACGTCCATGCCACGGCGGCCGGAACCTGAAGCTTTTACGGACCGCGGGTAAATATTGCGGGACGGCGGCCCCCCGCGGACGCCGGAGACCGCCAAGGCTTAGGAGCAGGATCGGCATGGCCTTTGCTGGCTTGCAGGAGCACGCGGCATGGACCGAAAGGTCCGGCATGCGATCACACTCGGATCAAGGAAAGGACCCAGCCATGCAACTGAACCTCAGCGACACTCCCACTCCCGTCATGCGGACGCCCTTCCTCAACCTGCGCTGGGGCGGGATCTTCGCCGGCCTGTCGGTCGGGATCGCCTGCAACCTGCTGTTGCTGCTGGTCGGCGTGTCGATCGGCCTCGGCGTGTTCGACGTGAACAAGATGGCCGAGCCAGGCCACACCGCCTCGATCGCCGCGATGGTCTGGAACGTCGCCTGCATGATCATCGCCGCCTTCGTCGGCGGCTATGTCGCGGCCCGCGCCGCCGGCATGCACCGCTCTTCGGACGGCGTGCTCCACGGCGCGGTGTCCTGGGGCGCGACGATGCTGGTCTCGATGTTCCTGGCCGCCTACGCGTCCAGCGCCGTGTTCGGCAGCATGTTCTCCAGCGTCAGCGGCATCGCCGGCAACATGGCCGGGACCGGCGCCACGGGCGGCAATGCCGGCGGCGCCGCGAAGGAGGTGGCGACCCAGATCCAGGCCGGCGATCGCCAGGCGGCCGTGGACTCCCTGCGCACCCGCCTCGGCCTGTCGAGCGACCAGGCCGGCAAGGTGGTCGACCAGGCGCTGAT
This sequence comes from Rhodocyclaceae bacterium, assembly GCA_036391815.1. Classification (GTDB taxonomy): domain Bacteria; phylum Pseudomonadota; class Gammaproteobacteria; order Burkholderiales; family Rhodocyclaceae; genus Nitricoxidireducens. The sequence continues at coordinate 6,208 of DASVZD010000340.1, read as the reverse complement.
CGCCTCCGGCCATCCGGAGAGCGCCAGCCCCGCCGGCCGCGAAGCGGCCGACCAGGCGGCGAAGACGGCGGCGACCGTCAGCTCCTCGCTGAGCGCGGCGGTGGTGCTGTCCCTGATCGCGGCGATCGGCGGCGGCCTGCTGGGCGCGCGCGGCACGCGGCGCACCATGGGCCACATCGAGAAGCGGCACGTCCAGCAGGAGGAACTGTCGCGGATGTAGGAGCGCGGCAGCCGGGGCGTACGGGGACGCTCAGTCCTTGTACGCCTCGACCGGCACGCTGATCCTGATCTCGTCGCTGATGGCCGGGATGTACTGCGTCATGCCGAACTCCGAGCGATTGAGCACGGCGTCGATGTTGCCCGAGCACATCTGGCGGCGGTTCATCGGGCTGACGGAACACTTGAAATGGCGGACCCACACGGTCAGCGGGCGGGTCACGCCGAGCAGCGTCAGGCTGCCGCTCGCCGCCACCACGCGGTCGCTGCCGTCGAAGTAGAAATCGTCGGAACGGAAGGTGATGGTGGGGAAGCGGGCGACCTGGAACAACCGGTAGCCCGCCGAGTCCGGGGTCTCGGTCCCCGTTCCCATGTTGAGCGACGCCGTCTCGATCTCGTAGCGGACGCTGCCCGCATGGCGGGCCGGGTCGAGCGTCACCTTGCCGTGCGCCCGATCGAAGCGCCCGGTCTGGGAGGTGACGCCGAGGTGGGTGAACTCGAACGTCGGGATGCAGTGCGCCGCATCCATCGTATAGGTCTCGGCGGCGAGCGCCGGCTGGACCGCGAACGCGGTCCAGGCCACGCAAAGGAGACGACGCATCCGGTCCGGCTCTCGCTCAGTCCTTGTAGGCCTCGACCGGCACCGTGATCTTGATGTTGTCGCTGACGGTGGGGATGTACTTCGTCATGCCGAAGTCGGAGCGCTTGATGTCGGCCGTCACGTTGCCGGCGCACATCTGCTTCTTGTTCATCGGATTGACGCCGCAGTTGAACTTCTCGACCTTGACCGTCAGCGGCTTCGTGACGCCCAGCAGGGTGAAGTTGCCCTTGGCGGCGACGACCTTGTCGCCGTTGAACATCAGGTCATCCGACTTGAAGGTCATGGTCGGGAACTTCTCGACGTTGAACAGGCCCTCCGAGGCGACGTGCACCGTCCACGCCTGCGATCCCATGTCCAGGGAATTGGTGTAGATCGTGAATTCCACCGAGCCCTTCTTGGCGGGGACGTCGAGCACGATCCGGCCCGAGGTCTTGTCGAAGCGGCCCCGCTGCGTGGTGAAGCCGAGGTGCTCGACCTCGAACGACGGAATCGTGTATTCGGGATCGATGGTATACGTGCTGGCGGCGGCGAATGCCTGCGCGGCGAAGGCGGCACCCGCGATGCCTGCAGCGAGAAGTCTCTTCATGGAATCCTCCATTTCGTGTCGGATGGCCCGGGATCAGCCCGGAAAGCCCTGCAGGTAAGCCGCGACGGCTTCCTTGTTGCTGCCGGTGAGCGGGTGGACCACGAACTCCATCGGAGTGCCGGGGCGTTGCTGCGTATTCTGGAAGACGTCGAGCTGTTTCACGATGTAGTCGGCGTGCTGGTTGGCCAGGCGCGGGAAGGCGCCGATGCCCTGTGCCTTCGGGCCGTGGCACGACTGGCAGGCGATGACCTTCTGCGCGGGGATGCCGTTCTCGAAGACGTCCTTGCCGGCCGCGGCGAGCCCGGAATCCACCGGCGCATTCGGCGCCATCTTCTGCTTCGAGAAGTAGTCGGCCAGCTCGTCGATCTGCTTGTCGGTCAGGTCGCGGCTGATGCCCCACATGTACTCGGAACCGCCGGGATCCGAACGATGGTGGGAGCGGAAGTTCTTCAACTGGGCGACCAGGTATTCCTTCTGCTGCTGGGCCAGGCGCGGGAACTGCGGCGATACCGAATTGCCGTCCACGCCGTGGCAGATCGAGCAGACCTGGACGGCGAGCACGTCGCCGCTGACGTTCGGGTTGGCGAGGTCGCGCGAGCGGTCAAGGTTGGCGCAGCCGGCGATCCCGACCACGGCCAGGGCAACCAGCAGGCTGTAGCTGCGTTTCATGCTGAGTCTCCGATTTCAATGGTCGATGGAAGGAGCCGCCTAGTACGCGCCCCAGACGTAGAACAACAGGGTGTTGTTGTCGCGCGCATTGCGGCCGAGGCCGTCGTAGTTGTCGGTGGCGCCGTTGAACTTGTTGTACGCCGTGTACTGCGCGCCGATCCGGACGTACTGGACCGGCATCCAGAAGGCTTCGAAGGTCATGCCGCGGGTGGCGGGATCGCCCGCAAGGTTGCCGGTCGTCGCCGTCCGCAGATCCGCCGTGTTGCCCAGATCGTCGAACCAGACGCCCTGCATCGCGGCGGAATCCTTGGTGCCCGTCTGGTTGAAGTAGGACACGCTGCCGCCGTAGGTTGCGCGGTAGATATACGACAGCTTGGCCCGGAAGATGTTGACGGTGTTCGACGTATTGGGCGTGGGCATCGGATTGCCGTTGGCATCGAGCGGCGGATCGACGAGCAGGCCGCCGAACGTCGGGTCGAACGCGGCGATGCTGTTCGGCGAGAGGTCGGTCTTCTGCCGCTGATACACGGCCTGGGCGGTGATCGTGTGCGGATCGAGCAGGTATTGGTACTGCGCGTCGATGCCGGTCGTCTTGACGCGGTTGTAGGCGCCGGAATCCGAAGGAACGGTGGTGTTGTCGAAGACGTGGGCCGTCATCCCCGACAGGCCGACCATGATGTTCTGGGGGCCCCATTCATGCGTGTAGGCCAGGCGCCAATACGGATTGTTGCTGCCTTGCAGCTTCGTCGTATCGGCGTCGGCGGTGCCCGCGCTCATGAACGAAAGGGCGCGGTTGGCCGTGCGATAGGCGCCGAGTTCCGCGTAGAACGCCTTGTTCAGGTAGGCATAGGCGGTCACGCCGGCGACGTTGGAGCCGGTGCTGTTGCCCGGAAAAGGCGTGTTGGCATCGCTGAATTGATGGCTGCGCCCGAACCCGGAGTCCGGGACATACTGCATCCACGCGGACGCCGTATTCCAGGGGTCGGACACCGACGGATTGTTGTTGAGGGAGACGCCGAAGACCAGGTCCCGGCTGGCGTCGACCAGGCGATCCGCGTAGCGGAAGTCCATGTTGTCGGCCGCGCTGTGCCCCAGCCATTTGCCGTCGTTGGCGCCGCTGGCGCCGACTGCCTGGCCGTTGTAGTTGTCGTAGGTGACCTGCGCGAAGGCGCCGATGTTGTCGGTGACCTTGCCGGCGATGAACAGGCTGCCGGTGGCGAACATCGGGGCGCCATTCTTGGCGAAGGTCTGCGCGGGATCGGGATCCTTGTCGGTATTGGCGACGCGGGCGTCGGACAGCACGCCCATCACGGCGAACGGCAGCGTCCGCGCGCCGATCGTGTAGCCGGTCATCTTGAACATGCGGCCGTAGGGCGTGAGTTCCGGGAACTGCCCGCCGGCGTGGCAGGACAGGCAGTTCTGCCCGGTCTGACGGGCGAAGATCGGCAACGCCGACGCATCCAGGGAAAGCAGCGCTAGGGCAGTGCCCAGCAAAGCCGCCGCAAGGGTAAGAACCTTCGAGGTTCTTCTGGTGTCCATCGGTGCCCCTCCTCGTCTAATAGGCTTGCAACGAGGACGATGATGTTCGGCCTGCCTGACATTAGCTTGACATGGCCACACCACCTGCGGGGCAATGCCGGGGCTAGAGGCAGTCGATGAGCATCAGCGAGACGTCGTCGTGGGGATGGCCGCCGGCAACGTGGCCGGTGACGGCGGCGCGCACCGCCTGCAGCCGCTGCGCGGCGGGCGCGCTGGAGATGGCGGCCTCCAGCCGCTCGGTGCCGAAGCCGGTGCCCGCCGGGTCCGCGGCCTCCACCAGGCCGTCGGAATACAGGGCGAACTGGCTGCCCGGCTCGCACTCGATGTCTTCGGTGGCGGCCATGGCGGCATCGCTCTCCAGCACGCCGAGCGGCAGGTGCCGGGAGCCGATGCGGCGCAGCAGGCTGCCGTCGGCGCCGAGGTGCAGCACCTCGGGCATGCCGCCGACCCACACTTCCGCACGCCGGCTGCGGCCGTCGAAGCGCAGCAGCGCGGCCGCGACGAAGCGGCCGCCGGGCAGCGTCGCGCGCAGGTGGCGATTGATCTCGCCGACGATGACGCCGAGCGGCAGGCTGCGCTTGACCGTGCCGTGGAACACGGACAGCACCGGCAGCGCGCTGATGGCCGCCGAGAGGCCGTGGCCGGTGGCGTCCGCCAGCATCGCGTAGAGGCAGCCGTCGGGAGAGGTGCCGGCGACGACGACGTCGCCGCTGAAGTTCGCCGCCGGCGTCAGCCACTGGTGCACGCGGCCGTCGGCCGCGCCTTCGCGCACCATCTGCCGGCGCATCACCTCGTGGGCGAGCACGTTCTCGGCTTCCTGGCGGTCGCGGTAGCGCCGCAGGTCGCGCTGCGTCTCCTCGAGCGTCCGCTGCATGCGCAGCGTGCGGCTCAGCGAGCGCAGCTTGGCGTCGAGCACGGTGAAGCTGACCGGCTTGAACAGGTAGTCGTCGCCGCCGGCGTCGAGGCCGGCGATCAGGTTCTCCTCCTTGTCGAGCGCCGACAGGAACACCACCGGCACCCAGCGGCCCTCGCAGCTGCGCTTGATGCGGCGCGTCGCCTCGTAGCCGTCCATCACCGGCATCATGACGTCCATCAGCACCAGGTCCGGCTGCTCGGCGGCGAACTGCGCGACGGCCTGTGCGCCGTCCTCGGCGAACACCACGGCGTAGCCGAGCTTCTTCAGGAACACCTGGAGGATGTGGCGATTGGTCGACGTGTCGTCGACCACCATCACCTTGAACGCCCGGTCGGCGGCGGATTCCATCAATGCGCTCGGCCCGCGGCGTCGCGGGGACGGCCCCGCGGGACGGGCGGGCGGATGATGCGGGCCAGGCATGCGCGCTGGGCGTGGGCGCTGTTCATGGGGCGACACCGGCAGTGGTCGGGGGCGAAATGCCGGCCGATTATAGCCGGGGACCTGCCGCTAGAAGAGTTCCACGTCGCCGCCCACCGGGCGCCCGGCGATGCTCCGCACGTAGGTCTCTTCCTGGCTGGCGATCATGTTGTTGTGCAGCGAGCGCAGGCGCTTGACCTTGGCCACGCCGCTGGCGGGGAAATAGATCACCATGCGCGGATGGATGTCGCCGAGGTCCTCGGCCGTCACCGCCAGACCTTCGGCCGCCAGGTAGTCGCGCACGAAGGCGATGTTGCGCAGTCCGACGTCGCTCATGCCCTCCATGATGCGGCCGCCGCCGAAGATCTTGACCTCGAGGTTGTCGCGCCGTCCGCCGTTGCGCATGATGCCGTTGATCAGGTGCTCCATGGCGTAATTGCCGTAGCGCGTGGCGGCGCCCAGGCCGGCCGCGCTGAAGTCGTCGGGCTCGCCGCCGGCGGCGGCCGGCAGCATGAAGTGGTTCATGCCGCCGATGCCGGAGACGCGGTCGCGGATGCAGGCGGCGATGCACGACCCGAGCGTCGTGCTGACCGCCTCCTGGCTGCGCGTCACGTAGTACTCGCCGGGAAGGATGCGCGCGGCGTAGACGGACAGGCGCACGTTCCAGTTGCGGCGGACGTGCTCGAAGCCCGGCAGTTGCGGCGGCGGCGGGGGGCGGTCGGCGAGGGCGGCTGAGATTGCGGGGGTCGGGGCAATCATCGGTGCGTCAGGCGGGTGGGCTTATCTTCGTGGCGTGAATAGTTGTTCGATCTCGTTGACCGCGCCTTGCGCCTCGCGCACGGCGGGTTCGATGCAATCGGCCTCCAGCCCCGCCTGCAGCCACGCCAGCGTGGCGATCGGCGTCACGGATTCGGGGTCGAGGGTGTCGAGTTCCGCCATCAGCGCGAGACTGTTGGCGATATGGACGATGGCGGCCTCGCGCGGGTGCCGCGAGGCGCCGGCGATGTCGTGATGGCATTCGATGCATTCCTGCAGCAGCGTCGGCAGCTGCCACTGGCGCGCCAACTCGCCGCCCACCGCCGCATGGTCGAAATCCATCAATTCGCGCTCGGCCTCGTAGACCGGCAGCTCGTCGCCGCTTTCCATGACGCGCGCCAGCACTTCGCGGGCCTGCTCGGGCATGCGGTTGAAGATCACCAGCTCGCCGATGTCGTGCAGCAGGCCGGCGGTGAACAGGGCGTCCGGATCGCAGCGGCGCGCGACC
>DASVZD010000339.1:0-13445 GCA_036391815.1 Rhodocyclaceae bacterium | reverse complement strand
AGTTCGGCCTGCGCGTTGGCGTTGCCGCCCTCGGCCATGCGCTTCAGCTCGACCAGCGGCACCGCGGTCCAGAACTCGTCGGCATGCCCGATGAGTTCCAGTCCCTGGGCGACGCCCCGCTCCACCAGGCTGCTTTCCAGGACTTCCCGGAAAAAGCCCATCAGGACGGGAATGCGCAGCGGCACTAATTCGTTGGACATAGACCGTGAGAGCCTAATGGAAACCATCGCGAGGCCTTATCCACAAAAACTGTGGAAAAGTCTGTGAATCTCTCGCCTCCCCACCGCCTAAGTCGGCCTCCACAAAGGAATTTTCACGGACTGCCCGAAAAATGCGCAAACTTTAGCGTCTAAAAATCAACGACTTATCATGTTACCCCTGCAGCAAGGCCGGTCTTGGGCCATGACCGCCCGGAAAGGCCCGTCCTGTGGATCATGTAGAATCGCCCCACCTCAAAAGCCAGTCTCCGAGGGCGTCTTGGCCACATCGATTCTTACGGTTTCGGAACTCAACCGGCTGGCACGCAGCGCCATCGAACAGCGCCTGCCCTTGTTGTGGGTCACCGGTGAAGTCTCGAACCTGACGCGCGCGCCTTCCGGCCACATCTACTTCTCGCTCAAGGATGCCGCCGCGCAGGTGCGCTGCGTGATGTTCCGCAGCCGCGCGCAGCTGCTGCCGTGGCGCCTGGAGAACGGCCAGCAGGTCGAAGCGCAGGTGCTCGCCTCCCTCTACGAGCCGCGCGGGGAGTTCCAGCTCGGCGTCGAGGCCCTGCGGCGCGCCGGCCTGGGCAAGCTCTACGAAGCCTTCGTGCGGCTGCGGGAAAAGCTTGCGGCGCAGGGCGTCTTCGATGCCGCCGGCAAGCGCGCACTACCGCGATTTCCCGGATGCATAGGCGTCGTCACCTCGCCCAAGGCCGCCGCGCTGCACGATATCCTGGTGGCATTGGCACGGCGGGCGCCCAACGTCCCCGTCATCGTTTACCCGACGCTGGTGCAGGGCGAAGCCGCCGCGGCCCAGATCGCCGCCGCGGTCGGCGCGGCCGGCCAGCGCACCGAGTGCGACGTCCTGCTGGTCGCCCGCGGCGGCGGCAGCCTCGAGGACCTGTGGGCGTTCAACGACGAAGCCCTGGCCCTGGCGATCCGCGCCTGTCCGATCCCGGTGGTCACCGGTATCGGCCACGAGACTGACGTCACCATCGCCGATCTCGCCGCCGACCTGCGCGCCGCGACGCCGACGGCCGCCGCCGAACTCGCCACCGCCGGCTGGCATGCGGCCGCCGAGGAGGTCGCAGCGCTCGGCATGGCGCTGCGCCAGTCCATGCGCCAGCGCCTCGAGAAGCGCATGCAGGCCGTCGACCTCCTCGAGCACCGCCTCGTCCATCCTGCGGCGCGGCTCGCCGGCGCCCGCCAACGGCTGTCGCTGCTGGCCTCGCGCCTGGCGGCGACGGCGCGCCAGGCGCAGCACCGGAACGCGGCGAAGCTGTCCGCACTGCAACTGCGCTTTTCGCAGCGGCGTCCCGCCACCGACGCCGCGCGCAACCGGCTTTCGCACGCCGCCCGCGCACTGCAGCAGGCAGCCGGTACGCAGCTGGCGGCGCGCCGCGCGCGCCTCGACGCGCTCGGCGCCGCCCTTGCGGCCCTGAGTCCAGAGGCTACGCTGAACCGCGGCTACAGCATCGTGCGGCGCGCCGATGACAACAGCCTCGTGCGCAATGCGGCCACGCTGAAGCAGGGCGACGCGCTCAACCTGCGCTTCGCCCAGGGCGGCAGCGAAGCGGTTGTCATCAGGACAGTTCCCGACTAATATTGTCGGACTCCCCAACTTACACGCTCAGGAGAAAACAAGATGGAACATAGCCTCCCCCCGCTTCCCTTCGCCATGGACGCCCTGGCGCCCCACATGTCGAAGGAGACGCTCGAATATCACTACGGCAAGCACCACCAGGCCTACGTGACCAATCTCAACAACCTGATCAAGGGCACCGAGTACGAGAACCTCGACCTCGAAGCCATCGTCAAGAAGGCGCCGGCCGGCGGCATCTACAACAACGCCGCCCAGGTGTGGAACCACACGTTCTTCTGGAACTGCCTGAAGCCGGGCGGCGGCGGCGTTCCGTCCAGCGCGCTGGCCTCGGCGATCGACAAGAAATGGGGCAGCTTCGAGGACTTCAAGAAGGCCTTCCAGACCTCGGCGGTCGGCAACTTCGGCTCGGGCTGGACCTGGCTGGTGAAGAAGTCCGACGGCTCGGTGGACATCGTCAACATGGGCGCCGCCGGCACCCCGCTCACCACCGGCGACAAGCCGCTGCTGTGCATCGACGTGTGGGAGCATGCCTACTACATCGACTACCGCAACCTGCGGCCCAAGTTCGTCGAGACCTTCCTCAGCTCGATGGTCAACTGGGACTTCGCGGCGAAGAACTTCGCCTGACGTTCCCGCTGCCGCAACTGCACGGAATGGGCACCCTCGGGTGCCCATTCTTTTTGATGGTTCCGCACCCGGGTCATGGCATACTAAAGATATAGGCCATCAGCACCGTACGAGAGGACTACGTGCCTAGCATCAAAGACAACCCGGGCGCTCCGGTTACATGGCACACGGGCGACCTGGGCGGCAGCCTGCCCTCGGACCTGGCGGCTGCCCGGCCCCGCAACGCCGCATCGGAAGCGCCGCTGGCCGCGCTGATCGACGTGGCGTCCCTGCGGTCGCTGCTCGACGACCTGGCGGCGGTTGTCGGCATCGCGACGGCGCTGCTGGATCTCGACGGCAACATCCTTCAGAGCGCCGGCTGGCAGAAGGCCTGCACGGAGTTCCACCGGGCCGATCTGCGATCCTGCGCGAACTGCACCGAAAGCGACCTCTTCCTCGCCAGCCACCTGCGGGAGGGCGAGTTCGTCGATTACAAATGCAAGAACGGCCTCTGGGACGTCGTTACCCCGGTGTTCGTGGGCAGCGAGCACCTGTGCAACCTCTACTGCGGCCAGTTCTTCTACGACGACGACGAGATCGACGACGACTTCTTCCTGGCCCAGGCGGAGCATTTCGGCTACGACGCCGCCGCGTACCTGGCCGCGATACACGAGGTTCCCCGCTTCAGCCGCGCCCGCGTCCGGCAGATCATGCGGCTGATCGTCGGATTGGCGTCCCATCTGTCGAGCCTGTCGCTGACCAACCAGCGCCTGGGCGAAAGCCGCAGCCAGATGGAGGCCCTGCTCCAGGCGCTCCCCGACCCGGTTTGGGTCAAGGACCGGGAAGGCGTCTTCCAGGCGTGCAACCGGGCCTTCGAGCGCATGCTCGGCGCGCCGGCCGCCGAGATCATCGGCAAGACCGACTACGATTTCCTCTCCACCGAACTGGCGGACTTCTTCCGCCAGAACGACAGAAAGGCCATGGCCGCCGCGCAGCCGAGGGTGAACGAGGAACGGCTGATGCACGCGGCAAACGGGCAGCCGGTGCTGCTCGAGACCGTCAAGACCGCCCTGCTGGGACCCGCCGGCACGCCAATCGGCGTCCTGGGAATCGCACGGGACATCACCGAGCGCAAGCAGGTAGAGGAGCACCTGCACCTGATGTCCCGCGTCTTCTCCAACAGCGGCGAAGCCATCGTGATCACCGATGCGGAGAACCGGATCCTCGCGGTGAACCGCGAATTGACGCGCTTGACGGGGTACAGCCAGGAGGAACTGCTGGGCAGGAACCCGGGCATCCTCTCCGCCGGCGACACGCCGCCGGAGGTCTACGCGGAAATGTGGGCCGCGCTCGCCAGGAACGATTACTGGCAGGGCGAGCTATGGGACCGCCGCAAGACCGGCGAGGCGTATCCGAAGCGGCTGGCCATTTCCGTGGTGCGCGGCCCCGACGGAAAGGTTCTCAACTACATCGGCAGCTTCGAGGACATCACCGACCGGAAGGCCGCGGAGGACCGCATCCGCTTCCTCGCCCACCATGACGCGCTGACCGGCCTGCCGAACCGGCTAAGCCTGTACGAGCGGATCGACCAGAGCATGGCGTTTGCCCGGCGCACCGGAAACTCGCTGGCCGTCATGCTCATCGACCTCGACAACTTCAAGTCGATCAACGATACGCTCGGGCACAGCGCCGGCGACCAGCTGCTGGTCCAGGTCGCCCATCGTCTCCAGACCACCGTGCGCGGCTCCGACATCGTGGCCCGGCTGGGCGGCGACGAATTCGTCCTGGTGCTCACGGCCATCGAGGAGACCTCCGACGTCGGCGAGGTGGCGGGCAAGATCGTCGAGCGCATCTCGGCGCCGTACACCGTGGAGGGCCAGGAAGTGCGGACCACGCCGAGCGTGGGAATCTGCTTTTACCCGCGCGACGCGTCGGCGACCAGCGAGCTGATCAAGAACGCCGACATCGCGATGTACCAGGCCAAGGCCGGCGGCCGCGCCAACTTCCAGTTCTACGCCGAGGAGATGAAGGCGCGGGTCACGCAGCGCGTGACCATCGAGAACGAACTGGAGCGGGCCGTCGCCGACGGCCAGTTCGTCCTGCACTACCAGCCGCAGCTCGAAGCCGACAGCGGCCGGGTGATCGGCCTGGAAGCGCTGGTCCGCTGGCAGCACCCGACGCGCGGCATCGTTCTCCCCGGCGACTTCATCGCCTGCGCCGAGGAGACCCGACTGATCCTTCCGCTCGGGGAATGGGTGCTGGCCGAGGCGTCGCGACAGCTGGCGCACTGGCATCGCGCCGGCCATTCGGACCTGCACGTGTCGGTCAACCTCAGCGCGCTTCAGTTCCAGGACCCGCGCCTGCCCGGCATGGTGCGCGACGCGCTCGAGCGGTTCGCCCTGCCAGCCGGCAGCCTGCACCTGGAGATCACGGAATCGATGGCCATGCGCAATCCGGAGGACAGCATCGTGATGATGAAGACGCTCGCCGACATCGGCGTCAAGCTCGTCATGGACGATTTCGGCACCGGCTATTCGTCGCTCGCCTATCTCAAGCTGTTTCCCCTCGACATCATCAAGATCGATCGCTCGTTCGTGAAGGACATCGAGAACGACGAGAGCGACGCGGCCATCTGCGAGATCACCATGATGCTGGCCCAGAAGCTCGGGATGCAGGTCGTCGCCGAAGGCGTCGAGACGCGCCGGCAGGTCGAATTCCTGACGCAGCTCGGTTGCCGGTGGCTTCAGGGCTATTGGTTCGCCAGGCCGCTCCCCGAAGAGGCCGCGACGCAGTTCCTGCGTTCCGCGCCGGCCCGGTAGCCGCCTGCCTTCAGGCGCCGACGAAGCTGAAGCAGCCCTTCGGGCAGGTGCGCCCGCAGGCGCCGCAGCCGATGCAGTCCATCGCGTCCTTGACGGTCATCATCGCCTTGGCGTCTTCGTCGTCCCAGTCGTCCTCATCGATGTCGTCGTCCTCGCCGCGGTCGACCAGCGTCAGCACGTCGCGCGGGCAGACCTTGAAGCAGCGGCCGCAGCCGATGCACACCTTGGGGTTGATCGCCTCGACGTAGTTCGGCGTCCAGGGCGTGCCGCCCCGCGTCACAGCGGTTGCCGTCATTTCGGTTTTCCTTTCGGGATTGCAGTGGGAGGGTTCGCCGCCGAATCACAGCCCGGCGACGTCGGGATGGCGGCCGACCAGCTCGAGGGCCACCGAGAGCAGCTTGTCCCCTTCGGTCTTCATCTTCGACAGGCTGTCGAAGCCGAAGCGGTGCACGTCGCGCAGCGTGCGGTCGAGCGCGACCAGCTTGCCGACGGTGATCAGCACGCGGCCGAAGCCCTCGTGGTTGAGATGCACCAGAGGAACGGCGAGCAGCCCGCATTCCTTCTCGATCAGCGTGGCGACTGCGTTGTAGAAGGCCGTCACCCGCGCCAGCGTCCTCGCGTCGGGATCGCCGACGACCGGGATATCGGCCTTGCGTTCCTTCGTCAGCAGGTAGGGCGCGAGCACGGCTTGCGCCGGCTTGCCGTCCCAGGCGCCGTAGCTGTCGAGCGCCCGCGTCTGGCGCAGCATCTCCTTGATGAAATCGGTGTCCAGGACGGGATCGTGATCGGTGCCGCTCATGTTGCCTCTCCAATAGCCAGGATTCAGTCTTCTTGCCAGCCCTCTTCGACCATGCGGTCGAAGCGCGCGGCATCCTTTCCGCGATTCAGCGCCTTGTCGATCCACGGCACGCCGCCCTCGCGCACGGCACGCCGCAGCTCCGCCAGCAGGCCCTCGATGCGCGCTTCCTGCTCGAGGCGGATCGGCTGAACGCCGGCCGCCAGCAGCTGCCGCACCGCGGAGCCGCCCACCGCCAGGCAGTAGATGGCCGCGCAGCCCGCCAGCGCGGCGATCCGCTGCGGCAGCTTGTCTTCGTTGCCGTCCATCGATTCGCGCGCGAACTCGGCCACTTCGACGAGCTGCGCCCGCTCGGCGTCGAGCGAGTAGATGGCGAAGCCCTTCGACGCGCCGAAGTGCTGGTTCACGGCCTCGCGGTCGTCGCTGGCGAAGGCGACCCGCAGCATGGCGGGCACCCGGTCAGTGCCGGACCAGGCCAGGGCCATCTTCCGCGAGCGGCCGGAAGATCGAGCGGTAGGCGGGGATGTCATGGTGCTGGCCCAGGATCAGGTTGGCGAAGTCGAACAGCATCTGCCGGCCGCCGCGGTAGCCGATCCAGGCGCGGGCATAGCCGCCGACCCAGTCGTACTGCGGGAAGCCGGCGCGCAGCAGCGGAACGCCGAGATGCTCGGCGCTGGCGGCCGCGTGCGAGTTCGAGATGATCAATTGCGCGCCGGCGGCGGCGCGTTCGAGGTCTTCGAGGTCGCCGATCTGCACGGCGTCGCAGGCGACGTCGGCCAGCACGTCGGCGCGCGCCGGCGCCACCGCCGCGGCGATGTCGGCGCCCATGCCCTTCAGCATGTCGGCGAAACCGGCCAGCAGGTCGCCTTCCAGCGCCAGCGCGACGCGCGCGAAGCCGGTCTGGAAATGGGTGTCGACCATGGCGTCCTGCAGCTGCGCGCGGCGGCGTTCCAGCCCCGCCGGCACCGGGCGGCCCGACAGCCGCGCCAGCGCATGGGTGAACGCGTCGCAGGCATCGAGGCCCATCAGGTGGTCGAAGCGGAAATCGAGCACGCCCGTGCGCTGGCGCAGCAGGTTGGCCGCGCCGCTCATCGAGCGTCCGATGACCAGCGTGGCGATCGACTCGCCCATGGCCTCGATCTCCGCGCGCGGCGTGCCGCCGACGGTCAGCGCCGAGAACTCGCCATCGACGAGATGGCCGTCGAGCGAATCGCCGATGTCGGGCAGCACCACCGGCCGCAGCCCGAAGGCCTCGATCCATTCCTTGAGCGCCTCGATGTCGCCGGGCGTCAGTGCCGACGAGGCCAGCACATTGACCTGGCGGCGCCGGCGCCCGACCATGCTGGCGTCCTCGGGCACCAGCGCGTCGATGATCGCCTCCACCGCAAGCGCGAAGCCGGACTCGAGCGATCCGCTGTAGTCCGGCGTATTCACCGGCACCACGGCGATATGGTCGAACTGCGGATGCTCGGCGCGGAAGCGCTTGACCAGCCGGCGGATGTCGGTGCCCTGCGTCTCCGAAAGCCCCGTCGTCGGCAAGCCGATGATGGCGGGCGCGCTCTTCTCGCAGATGGTCTTCAGGCCGTCGACGACGTTGTCGTCGGCGCCCATGATGCTGGAGACGTGGTCCATCGCCGTGGTCTGCAGGGGGATCGGCTCGCGGAAATGGCGCACGAAGAACACCTTGCCGAAGGCCGTGCAGCCTTGCGAGCCGTGCAGCATCGGGATCGCGTGGCGCAGGCCGAGGAAGGCCAGCGCGGCGCCGACCGGCTGGCCGACCTTGAGCGGATTGACCGCCATCGGCTTCGCGCGCTTGAGGATCCGGGCCATGTCAGTCCACCACCGGCGTGCCGGTCGCGTTCTCGCGCGCCCACGGCGCCGGCCGCCTCACGGCTTCCCACACGGGATTCTCGATGGTCAGCGCCAGCTGCCGCGCGAGCTCCGGCATGCCGGCATAGCCGGCATAGCCGAATTCGCGCTCCTGGTTGATGTCGAGGAAGGGGATGCGCGACTTGAGCGCCATGTAGAGATTGCGCCCGCCGGCGATCAGGATGTCGGCGGAGAGGTCGCGATAGGCCGACAGCAGCGCCTTCGGGCTGCCGTCGTCGATCATCCGCGCGTCCGGACCCATGAGTTCGCGGATGCGCTCCTTGTCTTCCGCGGTGGACTTCTTGGTTCCCGTGGCGACGACCTCCATGCCGAGATCCTGCAGCGCGGAGACGATCGACCACGACTTGACGCCGCCCGTGTACAGCAGCACGCGCTTGCCTTTGAGCCGTTCGCGCCACGGAGCCAGGGCGGCGCTCGCCGCGGCCTCCTCGCGCGCCACCAGCGCCTCCGTGCGGGCGGCGAGATCCTCGTCGCCGATCAGCCGCGCGAATTCGCGCAGCGCCTTCGACATGTCGCGCACGCCGTAGAAGCTGCCTTCGAAGAAGGGCACGCCCCAGGTCTCATCCAGCTTGCGCGCGACGTTGAGCAGCGCCTTGGCGCAGACCACCATGGTCGCCTCCGCGCGGTGCATGGTCTGCACTTCGGCGAAGCGCGCATCGCCGGAGAGCGTCGACAGGATGCGCAGCCCCAGCTCGTCGAACAGCGGCGCGACGTGGAAGAACTCGCCGGCGATGTTGTATTCGCCGATGAGATTCACGTCGTGCACGCGGATGCCCGGGCGCTGCGCTTGCGGCGGCGCCGGGTCCGGCTCGCGGGTGCCGATCACGTGCCTGAACATCGCCTCGCCGGCGAAGCGGTTGCCCATGTTCTTGGTGCCGTAGAAGCCGGCGGCGTCGACCGGCACCACGGGCACGCCGTAGCGCGCGGCGGCCGCCTGGCAGACAGCATCGAAGTCGTCGCCGATCAGCGCGGTGACGCACGTGGAGTAGACGAACACCGCCGCCGGACGATGGTCGTCGATCGCCTGCTTGATGGCATGGAACAAGCGCGCCTCGGAGCGCCCCATGATCACGTCCTGCTCGGTGAGGTCGGTGGTCATGCCGACGCGGTAGAGCTGCGGCCCCGTCGAGCGCGTGCCGCGGTTCTCCCAGGAACTGCCGGCGCAGGCGATCGGACCGTGCACGATGTGGGCAACGTCGGCGATCGGCAGCAGCGCGATCTGCGCACCGTCGAAGGCGCAGCCGCCCGCTGTCGCACCAGGTTTGGGCTTGGCGCACCCCGGCTTGTCCTTGTCGTTGTGCTTGCAGGCCGGCTCGTTGAGCAGCGCGTGGATGTCGGCGGTCTTCATGCCCGCCTAATTGCAAGCCACGTGCCACGCGTAATCGCTTGATTTCGCGGACGTCGGGCTTGTCGCATTTGCGACAAGCGTGCGACATCGGCCTCATCCGGACGAGGTCTGCGCGTGCGGCAGAGTTCTTGCATTGCGACTGGCATGGACGCCACCCGAAGACTTCTGCTGCAAACGCGACGACCGCACGACCTCGATACGCTGGTCATCGCCGGCGTGCTGGGCAAGGCGCTGGAGGCCGGTCGCACGCCGCTGATCCGCGGCCTCGCCGAAGCGCGCTTCCAGAAACTGGTCAACGAATACTTCGTCGACGTCGCGCTCGAGAACGGTGCCTCGGGATGCGGCTGCGACGGCGATGAATTCGACGACCTGCTCCAGCTGCTGCTCGACCACCGCAGCCAGGCGAGCGAGACGTCCGCCTGGCTCGCCTATGCCGTGGCATCGGCGGCGATGGGCGAAAACCACCTGTGGCAGGACATGGGCCTGCCCAGCCGCAGGCACCTGTCGAACTTCCTCGACTCGCGCTTCGGGCCGCTGGCCGCGCTCAACACCGGCGACATGAAATGGAAGAAGTTCTTCTACCGCCAGCTGTGCCAGCGCGCCGGCGTGCCGGTGTGCAAGTCGCCGCATTGCGGCGACTGCTGCGACTACGCGGTCTGCTTCGGCCCGGAAGACGCGTGAACGCGATCGTCGACTTCGCCGACGCCGCCGATCTGCCCGCGATGGCCGATCTGCTCGAAACGCTGTTCTCGCTGGAGGCGGACTTCGAGCCCGACCGCAAGGCCCAGCTGCGCGGCCTGCGCCTGATCCTCGACTCGCCGGCGCTCGGCCGGCTGTTCGTGCTGCGCGCCGGGCCGGAGGTCGTCGGCATGGCCAACGCGCTGATCACCGTCAGCACCGCGCAGGGCAGCCGCGTGCTGCTGCTCGAGGACGTCGTCGTCAAGGCGTCTCACCGCGGCGGCGGCGCCGGCCGCAAGCTCGTCGAGCACGTCTGCCGCTGGGCGGCGGCGCAGGGCATGACGCGCGTCACGCTGCTTGCCGACCAGGACAACGCGCCGGCGCTGGCGTTCTACGAACGGCTGGGCTTCGGGCCTTCGGCGATGGTGGTCCGCAGAAAGGCGCTCTAGAACCCGTAAGGCCGGTGCAGCCAGTCCTTCACCACCGCGAGGTCGCGCTCGGGCAGATAGGCGAAGCCGGACTGCATGTCCTCGACGGCCAGCCCCGCCGCGGCGTGCGGCACGGCCTTCGTCGTCAGCATGTGGAAGAACCAGGCCATCGGGTAGCCGGCCTGGCGGTCGAAGCGCTGCAGCGATCCGGACAGCGCCAGGCCGCGCGCGCCGAGCGCGCATTCGAAGCGCGGCGGCGAGCCGACGATGGCGGCGACCGGGACGGCGGAAAGGATCGCCTGGCGATAGCGGTCGAGATGCTCGCGCACCGCCAGCACCCAGTGGTTCGAGAATTCCGCGCCATGGCCGGCGCTGCTGGCCTCCCAGGCGGCGATGAAGCGATGCACGGGCTGCGGCTCGGCCTTCTGTCCGCGCATGCGGGCGAGGAAGTCCGCCATGTCGGCGACGCGGCGCAGCGCGTAGAACGGAACGCCAAGCGGCTTGGGCTTGTCCGCCCCGTCGGCGCGGCCGTCGATCAGCTCCTCGAGGCTCGCCGGCAGATCCTCGCCATTCGCCAGGGGCTGGCAGATCGTCTCCTGCAGCTCTTCGATCTCGACCTGCAGGAAGTCCCCGGCGCCCTCGCCCGTCTGGGCGACCCAGTAGTGGGTCTTGCCGGTGAGCCGCGTTGCGCGCAGCGCGCGGTCGGCGCAGTCCTCGGCCAGCGCGTGGATGTCGTCGCCGTGGCGGGCGAGTTCCTCCTGGGCCCAGCGCTCGATGTCGCCGGCGATGCGCTCGCCCGCGGCATTCACCACGCCGCCGAGCCGATACCAGCCGCCGCGCTCCAGCACCTGGCGGAACGAGAGCTTCGGCGCCGCGGCGGCGATGGCATTGCCCAGGGCCGCCGGGCCGGAGGAAACCGGCACGCGCGTGCACGCTTCGGCAAGCGCCTCGGCGAACCCCCGCCGGCGGGACTCGGCCGCCGCCTCGCTCACGCCAGCGCCTCCAGCGCCGCCTCGCGATAAGAGGCGAGCGAGGCCGCCTCGACGCCCATGATCTTCGCCAGCCACGGCGGCGGGCTGCCGAGCGCCTTCTGCAGCAGGGCCAGCGTTTCCCGCGCCGCGCCGGTTTGCGCCAGCTTGAGCGGATGCACGCCCGCGCGGATCACCTTCGCGGCCGCCGGCCCGCCGATGGACTGGAAGCAGCCCACCTGGCAATCGCCGATCAGCGCCGCGCGCGCGGCGTTGCGGTCTTCGGCATGGTCGGCTTCGAGCGTGGGACGCACTTCAATGAGGCGGATTTCATGCGTGGACACCTGATAGACGAGAAAACGCTCGCAGGAACCGAAATGGCCGTCGAGCATCTCGCCGCTGTTAGACGCGCAAGCGACGCGGATCGATTGCGGCATCGCGCCTTCTTCGTAGGCTTGCACTACCGGCAGTTCGCTATGGGGGACATCCTGGCCCCAGAGCAGGCGCACCGCCGCCTTCAGGACATCCGCCCCCACGCCGACCGCGCAGTTCTCGTCGGCATGATCGCCGGCCAGGGTTTCGCGCAGGTCGGTCACCGTAACTGCGCCCAGTTTGGTCTCGGTCAGCGGCAGGCCGAGTTTCTCGGCCAGCCCCGTCACCAAGCCGGCAGCCGTGACACCAGGCAGTTCGCGCGCCGCCAGAGCGATGCGCAATGCCGCTTCGCGAGTCATCGAGGCGGACATAGCCGCCTCACAGATACACGATACAGGCTTCGCCCGCCGGGCATTCCGCCACGCACTTCGGCGAGTCGGCCTCGCCGTCGCACTCAGTGCAGGTTTCCTTGTTGATCTTGTAGATGCCGCCCTTGTCGGTGATGGACTTGGTCGGGCAGACGGGAACGCAATCGCCGCAGGACGTGCATTCGGCTTGGACGATTTTCATTGCCATGTTGGATCTCCTGTCTTGTTACTCGACGCCGTCGAGCCGCTTGGCCCGCACGGAATACGGCAGGCGCTCGGGCGCCGGCTGGGGCTCGATGTAATAAGCCCCACCGTTGCCGAGCCTGATCTCGCCGCCCCATTTCTCCGGGCTGTCGAATTCCATCGAGACGATCCTGTCCTCGATGTCGCGCTTGGGCATGTAGAAGACGTAGCCTTCAACGCCGCGGCGGATCATGATGTTGGCCATCGCTGTTACCTGACCAGGTCGTGGTTGTAGTCGGTGGTGCCCATGTGACGGGTCTGTTGATCCAACCGCTCCAGCACCGCGTTGGTCAGCGTCGTCAGGATGGTCATCGCGCCCTCGTAGCCCAGCGTCGTCTGGCGATGCAGGTGGTGGCGGTCGAAGATCGGGAAGCCGATGCGGATCAGCGGCACTTCGAACGCCTCGCCCTTGAACAGCGTATCGCGCTGGATGTACTTGCCGTAGCTGTTGCCGATCAGGAAGTCGGGCTTGTCGGTGAAGCACAGGCTGCGCAGGTGCCAGAGGTCGGCGCCCGGGTAGGTCTTGGCGTGGGCGCCGTAGGGCGAGCTTTCGAGCAGCTTCTTCATCGCCTTGTCCCAGCGCTTGCCGCCGTTGTGGCAGACGATGTGGGTGGGCTCGATGCCGAACTCCATCAGCACCTTGACCATGCCCAGCGTGAAGTCCGGGTCGCCGTAGAGCGCCATCTTCTTGCCGTGCAGCCAGGCGTGCGAGTCCGTCATCATGTCGACCAGGCGGCCGCGCTCCAGTGCGATGGATTCTGGGATCGGCTTGCCGGTGACTTCCGAAACCTTCATCAGGAACTCGTCGGTCCACTCGACGCCCATCGGGATGTTGAGCTTCGGCACCTCGTGGTTCCAGGTCGTCTCGACGAACTTGCGCGTCTTGTCGCAGCCGAGCGGCTGGACCAGGAAGGTCGTGTGCGCGTTCGGCGCATCCTTAACCTCCTCGATGGTGGTGCCGCCCGCGTACATGCGGAACTCGCCATCGGCCGGCGTGTCGAGCACTTCCTCGGGGTCGGACAGCAGCGTCGCCTCGACGCCCATCTCCTTCATGTAGCGCTTGATGACGCGGTAGTTGCCCAGGTAGGTCTCGAAGCCCGGCACGATGTTGATCTTGCCGTTCGTG
>DASVZD010000338.1:0-26178 GCA_036391815.1 Rhodocyclaceae bacterium | reverse complement strand
CGTGGCGCGGCAGGTGGCGCGCATCGCCGGCGATGCGGCGCACGGCAGCGGCCGGCTTGTCCTGCTCGCCACGGCGCGGCCCGAGCGCCTTCATGCCGCGCTGCCTCAGCTCGGTCTGGGGCAACTGGCGGAAAGGGCTGGCCCGGCGCAGCAGGCCGCCGTCTAGGAGGCGATCTTGGTGCGGCCCGCGTTGCAGCGGGAAAGGAAGAACTCCGCGTACTTGCGGTCCTCGACGTCGATGTGATGGCGCAGCCAGTCGTTGAGGAAACGCGAGGTGTCGCGCGCGATGTCCTTGCGCAGCGACTGCTTCTTCAGGCGGGCGATGGTCTCCATGAAGTTCGCGTGCGTCTCGTTGTGAGCCGCGGCGTCGGGGAAGCCCATCAGCCGCATCAGGCTCTCCTCCACCGCGAAGTGCACGCGCGCCCAGAAGTTCAGGTCGTTGAGGGTCTGCTGGACGACGACCCAGCTGTCGGCGGTCGGGATCGCGGCGTCCAGCTTGAAAATGAACTCGAACAACGCCTTGTGCTGGGCGTCGATCTCGTCGATGCCGAAAACGTAACGCGCCAATCCTTCCTTGCTGACCATATGCCCTCGGTGACCCTCTCCAGGGGTGTGCCACAGTCGCCGCGGCGGAAGTCTAACACCGCTCTCCCCCTCGGACCCGGAGAGCAAAGCTTATAGAGGCGATGGCAGGCACAGTCCAAAAAACAAACGGGGCCAACGGCCCCGTTTGTCGCTTTCGGATCTGATGCGCTTACTTCTTGCCCTTCTTGCCGGCGACGGCGGCCTTGAACGCGGCGCCCGCGGTGAAGCGCGGCACGGTCGTGGCGGCGATCTTGATCTCCTTGCCCGTCGCCGGGTTGCGGCCGGTGCGAGCGGCGCGCTTGGACGACTTGAAGGTGCCAAAGCCGACCAGCGTGACGCTATCGCCCTTGGAGACAGCCTTCGTCACGGCAGCGATCGTGGCGTCGAGAAACGCGCCGGCGGCGGCCTTCGACAGATCGGCTTCCTTGGCAATGGCTTCGATCAGTTCCGACTTGTTCATGGTGATAGACCTTTCGTTGTTATCGAAGAAAAGAATGAGTTGCGATGGTTTGGCCTCGAGTGTCTTCTCCCTCGGCAAACTCGCCAGTCGCGGTCCGACCGCCGCATATGCTACACAAGCGGAAGGGTTTGTGTGAACGGATATCGCAAGTTTTCGCGAATTTCGTGAGGAGTTTGTGCCGTCCTGCCGACGCTCGCGAAGCCCCAAAAGAAAAGGCGCCCGAAGGCGCCTTCACTCTTGGCTGCGGCCCGGGATTAGGGCTTCTTGGCGTAGGCCACGCAGGAGCCGTTCGGGGACACTTCGGTGTCGCCGGGGAACAGCTTGCAGCCGCCCTTGGCGCCGCCGGGAACGAACTGCACGCAGGTCGAGCACTTCTTGTCGCCGTCGGGCGAATCCTTGTACTTCATCGAGGCGCGCATGGCGTCGTTCTTGGCAGCCAGGGCGACCACCGGAATCATGGCGAGGGCGGCGCCGCCGATCTTCAGCAGGGTGCGACGGGATTGATTCATGTTTGTCTTTCTCCGTGATGTGTGGGTCTGCATGATGGCGGAGAAGGAGGGATTCGAACCCTCGATACAGGTTTTGCCCGTATGCGCCCTTAGCAGGGGCGTGCCTTCGACCACTCGGCCACTTCTCCGGTACTACGTAAAATCGTGCGCCCGCAAGCGCGACGGCGGATTATATGCTCACGCCGTTGTTTGGTCCAGATCGAAGGCCTTGTGCAGCACGCGCACGGCAAGCTCCAGATACTTCTCGTCGACCACCACGGAAATCTTGATTTCCGAGGTCGAGATCATCTGGATGTTGATGCCCTCCTCGGCCAGCACGCGGAACATCTTGCTCGCCACGCCGGGATGCGAACGCATGCCGACGCCGACCGCCGAGACCTTGCATATCTTGGTGTCGCCCTCGACGGCGCGAGCGCCGACGTGCGGGCTGACCTTCTCCTCCAGGATCTTCTTGGCGCGCTCGAACTCGCCGCGCGGAACGGTGAACGAAAAGTCGGTCGTGCCATCGTGACCGACGTTCTGGATGATCATGTCCACGTCGATGTTGGCTTCGGCGATGGCGCCGAGGATCTGGTAGGCGATGCCCGGCCGGTCGGGCACGCCGCTCACGGTGAGCTTGGCCTCGTCGCGATTGAAGGCGATGCCGGAAATGACAGCTTGTTCCATCTTGGTGTTTTCCTCGAAAGTGATGAGCGTCCCCATCGTCTCCTTGCCTTCTTCCTCGAAGCTGGAGAGCACGCGCAATTTGACTTTGTACTTGCCGGCGAATTCGACCGAGCGGATCTGCAGCACCTTGGAGCCGAGACTGGCCATCTCGAGCATTTCCTCGAAGGTGATAGTGTCCAGCTTGCGCGCCTCGGGAACGATGCGCGGGTCGGTCGTATAGACGCCGTCGACATCCGTGTAGATCTGGCATTCGTCGGCCTTGAGCGCCGCGGCGAGGGCAACGCCCGAGGTATCGGAGCCGCCGCGGCCGAGCGTCGTGATGTTGCCTTCGTTGTCCACGCCCTGGAAGCCGGCGACGATGACCACCGTCCCGGCGTTCAGGTCGCGCCGCATGTTCTCGCTTTCGATGTCGAGAATGCGCGCCTTGGTGAACGTGCTGTCGGTCAGCACCTTGACCTGGCCGCCCGTGTAGCTCTTCGCCTTGAGGCCGAGGTCCTTCAGCGCCATGGCGAGCAAGGCGATGGTCACCTGCTCGCCGGTCGACACCATGACATCGAGTTCGCGCGCATCGGGCTGCGGAGAGACGTCCTTGGCCAGCGCGATGAGCCGGTTGGTCTCGCCCGACATGGCGGAGACCACCACCACCAGCTGGTGGCCCTGGGCCTTCCAGCGCGCAACGCGCTTGGCGACGTTGCGAATGCGCTCGGGCGACCCCATGGAAGTCCCGCCGTATTTTTGAACTATCAGTGCCATTGTTGAATCTGTAGGTTTGCCGAAGCGGCGGATTTTAGCCGAATTGGCAACCGCCAACCGCCTTGCCTGCAACCCCTCCGGAATATTCCAAAACAATGGCCGCAGTTATTCCGGGGTTGTATGGCATCGCGATACCTGCTATGCTACATTGCATATTACTTCGGTAATATGTAGTCGGACCCAGACCACCCTGTTTGATTACACCCCAAAAGGAAAATCATGAAAGCCACAGACAAGATCGACGCCCGCGAAATCCGTCGCAAACTCGGCCTCAACCAGCAGCAGTTCTGGTCCAAGCTCGGCGTCACCCAGAGCGGCGGCTCCCGGTACGAAAGCGGCCGCAACATGCCCCGCCCCGTTCAGCACCTGCTCCGCCTGGTCCACGTCGAGCAGATCGACATCGCGAAGGTGCGCAAGGAAGACTTCGAAGTCGTCGAATACCTGAAGTCGCACGACGCGGACCTCTTCAAGAGCCTGAAGAAACAGGCGAAGGCGGCGAAGAAGGGCTGAACCCCGGTTACGGGCTGACCTTCACGGCCAGCCCGCGGTTCCTGATCCGATCGGCGAGCGCCTCCAGCCACGCGGCCGGCAGGCGCCCCAGCCGTTCGGCTTCCGCCTGGCAGGAAGGGCGCGCGAGCCCATAGAGGTGCACGCCCGCGACGGCGCCCTCCGCCTTGGCGAGCAGTTCCAGGTAATCCACGACATCGCGCTCGACAGGCGGCTCGCCGTCGAGCGCGAAGAAGCAGCTCTGGACCCACGTCTCGCAGAGCGCCGCGCAGGCCATCAGCCTGCGCAGCACCGCCTCGGGCTTCTGGCGGGTCCCGTTGATGCGGGCCATCGCCGCCGTGCTGCCGGCATCGAGCTTGAACCACACCTCGCCATGCGCTTGCCCGATGCGCGCGATTCCTCGCCGCACCGAGGTCCGGTCCGCCAGGCTGCCGTTGGTGATCAACCTGAGCCTGGTTCGCTGCAGGCCGTATTCGCCGAGCACGCGCAGCGCGCTTGACACGGCCTCGGGAAACTCGGGGGCGCTGGTCGGCTCCCCGTTCCCCGAGAACGCCACGTCGGCCAGCACGCGCAAGCCTTCCGGCACGCGCCGCGCCATGAAGTCACCCTTGCAGATGTCGTCCAGCATGCGCCGCAGCTCCGCTTCGAGCTGGCGCAGGTCCAGCGGCGGCGGCCCGCCGCGAACCAGGCCCGGCACCTGGCAATAGACGCAACGCCAGTTGCAGGCGTTGTTCGGGTTCAGGTTGATGCCCAGCGAGACCCCGCCGGCGCGACGCGAGACGACCGGATAGACGTAGGTCATGGCTGCGCTGTCGCGGTCGTGATCCTCGACGGTGAGCGGCTTGGCAGGGGAAGGCACTGGAGGGGCGATGCTATAATCCGCGGCCGTCCAGCTTATCACCGATCCCATGCAGATCACGCGCCGCCTCGAGTTCGATGCCGGCCATCGCATTCCCGACCACCAGAGCCAATGCCGCCACCTGCATGGCCATCGCTATGCGCTCGAGGTGACGCTGTCGGGCGGGGTGATCGACGCCGCCGGCGATCCCGCCAACGGCATGGTGATGGACTTTTCCGAGGTCAAGGCGCTGGCGCAGCGCCATGTCGTCGGGGCATGGGACCATGCCTTCCTCGCCTGGCGCCAGGACGCCGCGGTGGTGGCCTTCCTGGAATCCATGCCCGGCCACAAGACGGTGCTGCTCGACCGCGTCCCGACGGCGGAAAACCTGGCGCGCATCGCCTTCGCGACGCTCGCCCCCGTCTATCGGGACACCTACGGCAACCACCTGAAGCTGGAGCGCGTCCGCATCTACGAGACGCCCAATTGCTGGGCCGACGCGACGGCCGAAGACATCGCCGCCTGATCGGTCGCCCGCTGTGGCAACATGCGCACTCCCCAAGACGAGACGGTCCAAATGAAGACACGATTTGCCCTGGCTTCCATCGCTGCAGCGACCGTGCTGTCGGGCTGCAGCAGCGTGAGCAACCTCTGGCCCTTCCACGGCGACAGCGACACTTACACCGCCCGCGACCGGACGCCGGCAAACTCCACGGCCTACCAGTGTCCGGGCGGCAAGCGCTTCTACGTGCGCCAACTGGAGGACGGCGCGGCCGTCTGGCTGATCCTTCCCGATCGCGAAGTGCGCCTTGCCCGGAACAGCGAATCGCGCTACAGCAACGGCATCACGGTGCTCGAGCTTTCCGGCGGCCAGGCCAGCCTCTCCGAAGGACCGACGGCCCTGAACGGCTGCAAGGCGCCGACGCCGGGCTGAAGCGGCCGCCCCGGAGGCCTTTGACAGGTTTCCGTTCGGGCACTATCATGGTTTCCGTTCGAATACCGACCGGGAGCCTCGATGCCAACGCCCAACCGAGACGCGGAACACCTCGCCAAGCTGCGCGATTATTTCGCCGAAGCGCGGCGCATTCCTTCGCAGCAGCGCATCGCCGAACTCATCGGCTTTTCCAAGGCGGCGGCGCGCAAGCTGCTTGAGCGCCTCGAAGCCCAGGGCTTCCTCGACCGCACGCCGGACGACGACGCCTGGGTGCCCGCCAAGCGGTTCTTCGAGCGGGCCCTCGCCGACGCCAGCGTGCCGGCGGGCATGCCGGTGCTGGCCAACGACGTCGGCGGCGAGCCGTTCTTCGTCGACGAATACCTGATCCGCGCTCCCTCGCGCACCGCGCTCATCCCGGTGCGCGGCGAATCGATGATCGACGCAGGCATCAACGACGGCGACATCGCGGTGGTCGACCGCGGCCTGGCGGCTTCCGCCGGGGACTTCGTCGTCGCCATCGTGGACAACGAGTTCACCCTGAAGGAACTCGCGCGGGAGAACGGCAAGTTCGTGCTGCGTCCCCACAACAAGGCGTTCCCCTTGATCCGTCCCAAGGGCACGTTGGAAATCTACGGGGTGATGGTGGGTCTGGTGCGCCGCTATGCGGCGGCCGATGCGTCGCGGATGCGCGCGGGAGCCGCCCGTTGAACGACGCCGTGGCTGCAGCGCCCGTCGCGGCGGCGCTCGTGCAGCTCAACGACGCCCAGCGCGAAGCGGCCCAATTCGGCACCGGGCGCGACCATCCCGACCGCGATCGTCCGTTGCTCATCATCGCCGGCGCCGGCTCGGGCAAGACGGCGACGCTCGCGCACCGGGTCGCCCACCTGATCGCGCAGGGCGCCGACCCGGGCCGCATCCTACTGCTCACCTTCTCCCGCCGCGCCGCGGACGAGATGACGCGCCGCGTGGCTCGCCTGCTGGCCTCCTCGGCGAGGCACGCGAGCGCACTGCTGCCGTGGTCGGGCACCTTCCATGCCATCGGCGCCCGCCTGCTGCGCGACTACGCCGGCCGCATCGGGGTGGACCCCGGCTTCGTGATCCACGACCGCGAGGATTCCGCCGACCTGATGAACCTGGTGCGCCACGACCTGGGGTTTTCCGCCAAGGCCCGGCGGTTTCCGATGAAAGGCACCTGCCTCGCCATCTATTCGGCGGCGGTGAACGCCCAGTCGGACCTCGGCGGCATCCTCCAGGCGACATTCCCCTGGTGTGCCGAATGGGAAGCCGAGCTGCGGCAGCTGTTCCTCGCCTATGTAGAGGCGAAACAGTCGCAAGCCGTGCTCGACTACGACGACCTGCTGCTCTACTGGGCGCAGATGGCGGCGGAGCCGGAGCTGGCGCGCGAGCTCGGCGAGCAGTTCACCCACGTCCTGGTCGACGAGTACCAGGACACCAACCGTCTCCAGGCCGCCATCCTCCTGGCCTTGAAGCCCGATGGCCGCGGCCTCACCGTCGTCGGCGACGATGCCCAATCGATCTACGCGTTCCGCGGCGCCACGGTGCGCAATATCCTGGATTTCCCGCAGCAGTTCTCGCCGCCCGCCCACCGGGTCACCCTCGAGCAGAACTATCGCTCCACCCAGCCGATCCTCGCCGCGGCAAATGCCGTCATTTCCCTTGCCAGCGAGCGTTTCACCAAGGACCTGCGCAGCCATCGCGCCTCCTCCCAGCGGCCGCGGCTGGTCTCGGTGCGCGACGAGGCGGACCAGGCGGCCTATGCCGTCGAACAGATCCTCGCGCGCCGCGAGGAAGGCCTGAAGCTCAAGTCCCAGGCCGTGCTGTTCCGCGCCGCGCAGCACAGCGCGCGCCTCGAAGTCGAACTGACCCGGCGACGCATCCCTTTCGTGAAGTTCGGCGGCCTCAAGTTCCTCGAGGCGGCCCACGTCAAGGACACGCTCGCGCTGCTGAGGTGGGCGCGCAATCCGCGCGACCGCATTTCCGGCTTCCGGGCGCTGCAGCTGCTGGCCGGCATCGGCCCCAAGACGGCGGCCCGGGTGCTGGACAACGTCGGCGCCGCCGCGCCCGGTTGCGCCCTGCTCGCCGAGCAGCCGGTCCCGGAAGGCGCGCGCGTCGCCTGGGCGGAGTTTGCGCGGCTCATCGAAGCGCTCCCGGAGGCCAAATGGCCGACCGCCTTCGAAGCCGCCTGCGCCTGGTACCTCGACCAGATGGGGCGGCTGTTCGAGGACGCCGAGGTGCGCCGCGCCGACATCGAGCAACTGGCGCGGATCGCGGCCGGCTATCCCGATCTCGAACGATTCCTCACCGAACTGACCCTCGACCCGCCGGATGCCACCAGCGACCAGCCGGGCGCGCCCTTCCGCGACGAGGACTACCTGATCCTGTCCACCATCCACTCCGCCAAGGGCCAGGAATGGAAAGCGGTGACCCTGCTGAATGCGGTGGACGGCTGCCTGCCCTCCGACCTCGCCACGGGGAGCGCCCAGGAGATCGAGGAGGAGCGGCGATTGCTCTACGTCGCCATGACGCGGGCCAAGGATCACCTCGACATCATCGTGCCGCAGCGGTTCTATGTCACCCAGCAGGCGGGACTCGGCGATCGCCACATCTACGGCGGCCGCACCCGCTTCATACCCAACTCGCTGGTGCACCATTTCGAGCAGATCGCCTGGCCGGTCGCCGAGGGGACGGGAAAGGGCACGCCGCAATCGCGCCAGCAGGCGCTCGACCTGGCGGCACGCATGCGGGCGATGTGGCAATGAGGTGGATCGCGCACCTCGACATGGACGCCTTCTATGCGTCGGTCGAGCTGCTCCGCTATCCGGAACTGCGGGGACTGCCGGTCGTCGTCGGCGGCGGACGCCACCATCAACCGGCATTGCAGCCGGACGGCACGCGCCGCTTCGCCCGGCTGCGCGACTACGTCGGCCGCGGCGTCGCCACCACCGCCACCTACGAGGCGCGCGCGCTGGGCGTCCATTCCGCCAGCGGCCTCATGAAGGCGGCCGCCCTCGCCCCCGACGCCATCCTGCTGCCGACGGATTTCGACGAATACCGGCGCTTCTCGCGCCTGTTCAAGACCGCCGTCGCGGAGGCCGCTCCGCTGATCGAGGACCGCGGCATCGACGAGATCTACATCGACCTCACCGAGGTTCCCGGCGCCCAGGCAGGCATCGGCGACGATCCGCATGCAGGCGTGCGCGCCGTCGCGGCAGACATCAAGCGCCGGGTGCACGCCGCCACCGGGCTCACCTGCTCCATCGGCGTCACGCCGAACAAGCTGCTCTCCAAGCTCTGCTCAGACCTCGAGAAGCCGGACGGACTGACCCTCCTCACCGAAGCGGACGTTCCCGGCCGCATCTGGCCGCTTCCCGCCAAGCGCATCAACGGCATCGGGCCGAAGACGAACGCCCGGCTCGAGGCCCTCGGCATCCGGACGATCGGCGACCTCGCCGCCGCCGATCCGCAATGGCTGGTCCGGCACTTCGGCGCCAACTACGGCGCATGGCTGCACGAGGCGGCGCATGGCGTCGACGACCGGCCGGTGGTGACCTACAGCGAGCCCAAGTCCCTGAGCCGCGAGACCACCTTCGAGCGCGACCTCCATGTGCGGCGCGACCGCGGCGAACTGGGTGCAATCTTTACCGCCCTGTGCGCGCGATTGGCCGACGATCTCGTCGCGAAGGGCTATCGCGCCCGCACGGTGGGCATCAAGCTCCGCTACGGCGACTTCCAGACGGTGACGCGCGAATTGACGCTGCCGACCGCCACCGACGACGCGCAGGAACTGCGGCTGGGAGCGGGCCTATGCCTGAAGCGCCTGGCGCTGGACCGGCCGCTGCGCCTGCTCGGCGTGCGCGCAGGAAACCTCATCAGGACGGGCGAATACTCGGAATTGACGGCGGAGGAACCGAAGGCCTCGCTGCCGCTGTTTGCTTAGCTCCTGGCGGAGGCGGTGAGATTCGAACTCACGAAGGGTTGCCCCTTGCCGGTTTTCAAGACCGGTGCAATCGACCACTCTGCCACACCTCCGTAACACTCCCTTAAGGCGCGCGGATTATAACGCTCGGCTGTCGCCGGCCTTGAAATGCGGGGAATCCGCCCCATCTTCGGCTTGAAACTTGGACCTGCTTTCTATAGTCTTATTCGCAGCACCTTTCCCGTAACGGAGGACTTCCTTCCATGCAAGACATTCAATTCGGCCAATATCCGTCCAGCTCGCAGGAGATTGCCCGACAACAGAATCGCGTGTTGCGCAACACCTATGCGCTGCTCGCCCTGTCGATGGTGCCGACGGTCGTCGGCGCCCTGGTCGGCGTCCAGACCGGCCTCGCGCTGTTCGCCGGCAATTCGATGATGTCCTTCCTGCTGTTCCTCGCCATCGCCTTCGGCTTCATGTGGGGCATCGAGAAGACCAAAGACAGCGGAATGGGCGTCGTGCTGCTGCTCGGCTTCACCTTCTTCATGGGGCTGATGCTCTCCGGCATCCTGCGTGTGGCATTGGGCTTCTCCAACGGCGGCCAACTGATCGCCATCGCCGCGGCCGGCACCGGCGGCATCTTCTTCGCCCTGGCGGGCATCGCCTCGACGACCAAGCGCGACTTCAGCAACATCGGCAAGTTCCTGTTTGCCGGCCTGATCCTGATCCTGCTGGCCTCGCTCGCCAACATCTTCTTCCATATCCCGGCGATGGCGCTGGCGATCTCGGCGATCGCGGTGGTGCTGTTCTCCGCCTACATCCTGTACGACATCAACCGCATCGTGCACGGCGGCGAGACCAACTACGTCACGGCGACGCTGGCCGTCTATCTCGACATCTATAACGTCTTCGTGAACCTGCTGAACCTGCTGATGGCGTTCTCGGGCGATCGCGACTGATCCTCCGAGGTTTCGGGACAAGGGCGGCCGAGGCCGCCCTTTCTTTTGGCGTCAGCGCTCGAACAGCGCGATGGACTCCACGTGGGAGGTCTGCGGGAACATGCTGGCAATGCCGCCCCCCCGCAGCGCATAGCCTTTCTCATGCACCAGGATGGCGGCGTCGCGCGCCAGGGTCGCCGGACTGCAGGAGACGTAGACGATGCGCGGCGGCGCATCGTCGCCCAGGCTCTTCACCAGTTCCGCGGCGCCCTCGCGCGGCGGATCGATCAGCATCTTGTCGAAGCGGCCGAGCGCGGCGACGCTCTCCGGCGTCGCCTCGAAGAGGTTCGCCACGCCGAACGTGCAGCGCTCGCCGAGCCCGTTCAACTCGGCATTGCCGCGCGCGCGGTCGACCAGCGCCTGGCTGCCCTCGATGCCCACCACGTCGGCGCCCGAACGCGCAATCGGCAGCGTGAAGTTGCCCAGGCCGCAGAACATGTCGGCGATGCGCTCGCCCGCCGCCGGCTTGAGCAGCGACATTGCCCGGCGCACCAGCATCCGGTTGATGCCGTGGTTGACCTGGGTGAACTCGGTAGGCGAAAAGCGCAGGCTGACGCCGAAATCCGGCAACGTGTAATGCAGCGGTCCCGCATCGGCGGGATGGAACAGCGCCGCCGTCGCCGGCCCGCCGGTCTGTAGGTAAACGACGATCCCATGCCGGTCCGCGAATTCGCGCAGCGCAGCTTCATCACCGGGCGTCAAGGCCTCCAGGATGCGGAACACCAGCACCGTCTGGTCGTCGCCGATCGCGAGTTCGATCTGCGGCAGGCGGTCGGGAATCGACAGACACCCGACTAACGCCTTCAGCTCCGGCAACAGCGCCGACACCTCGGGCGGCAGCACCGCGCAGGAGTCCATCACCGCCACATAGCTGCTGCGCTTCTCGTGGAAGCCGACCAGCACTCCGCCCTTCTTGGCCACCAGCCGGACCGAAAGGCGCGCGCGATAACGGTAGCCCCAGGCGGGACCGGCGATCGGCGGGAACAGGCTCTCCGCCCTGAGCCGGCCGATATGCCAGAGCGCATCCTCGAGCACGCGCTGCTTGGCAGCCGTCTGCGCGGCCGGCTCCATGTGCTGCATGCTGCAGCCGCCGCAGATTCCGAAATGCGGGCACTTCGGCGGCACGCGCTGGCTCGACGCCTTGATGATGCGGGTCGCCTGCGCCTGCTCGTAGGTGGGCTTCCGGCGATAGCTCGAATACTCGACGATCTCGCCGGGCAGCGCGCCTTCGATGAAGATCACCTTGCCTTCGGCATGGGCGATTCCGCGGCCCTCGTTGTCCAGCGATTCGATCAGCGCTTCAGGCATGGCGGGAAGACGGAAAAGGGCGCGATTATAATCCCCGGCCATGACTACGCCCTTCGTAAAAAGCCTCTTCGGCGGCATGTCGGTGCAGCAGTTCCTCGCCGACTACTGGCAAAAGAAACCGCTGCTGGTGCGCAACGCCATCCCGGGCTTCACCGGGCTGCTGTCGCGCGAAGATCTCCTCGATCTCGCGTGCAGCGACGACGCCGAATCGCGCTTCGTCTCCCAGGCCGGCGGCCGCTGGACCATCGAGCACGGCCCGTTCACCCGCGAACGCTTCCGCCGCGCCAGGAAACCCTGGACCGCGCTGGTGCAGGGACTCAACCTGCTGCTGCCGGAAGCCGATCGCCTGATGCGCGAGTTCAGCTTCATTCCCTACGCGCGTCTGGACGACCTGATGGTCAGCTATGCGAACGACGGCGGCGGCGTCGGTCCGCACTTCGACAGCTACGACGTGTTCCTGCTGCAGGGAATGGGCAAGCGACGCTGGCGCATCGGCAACCAGAAGGACCAGCGCCTGGTCGAAGGGCTGCCGCTGCGCATCCTCCAGGACTTCCGCCCCAAGCACGACTGGATCCTGGAGCCGGGCGACCTGCTCTACCTGCCGCCCGAATGGGCGCACGACGGCATCGCCGTAGGCGAATGCATGACCTACTCGGTCGGCTTCCGCGCGGCACCGACCCAAGAACTGGCGGAACAGTTCCTCATGTTTCTGGCCGAGCGCGTCCACCTGCCGGGGCGCTACGCCGATCCCGGACTGCGCCGGCAGAAGCATCCGGCGGAGATCTCGCCGGCCATGGTGTCCCAGGTGAGCGGCATGCTGCAAGGCATCGAGTGGAACGACGGCCTGGTGAAGGAATTCCTCGGCAGCCTGCTCACCGAGCCCAAGGCCCAGGTGTTCTTCGAACGGCCCGCCCGGCCGCTTTCCCCGGCGCGCTTCGGCGCGGCTTGCGCCAAGCGCGGCGTTCGCCTCGATCGCCGCACCCAGCTGCTGTTCTGCGGGAACGCCTTCTTCATCAACGGCGAGCCGTCGTCCGTCCCGGCCGCTGATCGTGCCGCCTTCCGCCGGCTTGCCGACGAGCGCGTCCTGGCGGATCCGGCCGGCCTGGGGGCCGGAGGACTGGCTCTGCTGCACGACTGGTACAGCTGCGGCTTCCTGACGCTGACATGATTTCCCGGCCATGCCGGGAGTATTCTTTAATGGATCTTGCATCGGCATCGCGAAATTCCGCGTGGATCATGCTGGTACAACGGTGCTAGAATCCTCGGCTCCGGGTCGCACCCGGTTACTTAGTCCACTTTATCGATAAAGGTAAACCCCATGAAACAATCCCTTCTCGTTGCTGCTCTCTTCGCCCTGACCCTGTCCGCCTGCGGCAAGCCGGCTCCGGCCCCCGCTCCCGCTCCGGCCCCCGCTCCGGCCCCGGCCGCCGAGGCTCCGAAGCCCGCCGAAGGCGCTGCTGCTCCTGCCGCCCCGGCCGCCGGCGCTCCCGCCGATGCCGCCAAGCCCGCCGAAGGCGCTGCTCCTGCCGCCCCGGCCGCTCCCGCCGCCGAGCCGAAGAAGGAAGAAGGCAAGAAGTAAGCTGCATTGAGACGATTCCTGCCTTCGCATGAAGGCAGGATCATCCGGGAAGATGCCTCCGCTTGCGGGGGCATTTTCTTTTTTGGGGAGCGGTGCTGGCGGAGCGGCGGCGCGCTTCCTATACTGCCCTCGATCGAAACACCGACGAGACCAAGAAGCGTCCGCAGATGCCGCAGGGAGCTTGCCATCGAGGAGCTTCCATGCGCGCGAGCCGCCGACTACCCGTTCTTCTCTCCCTCATCGCGTGGTCCGTCGCGGCGTCGGCTGCGGCCGATCCGTTCCCGGAATCGGGCATGGACCTGAAGCCGGCTCCGGCGCGGCTCAGCACGGAACGCCATACCGGCCCCTATGCGGCCGGCAGCGCCTTGAGCTTCACCGCAGCGATCAAGCCGCTCGATCCCGCGCACGACAAGACGATCCGCATCGACACCAGCCACAAGATCATCGAGATCGCGCCCGGCGTGCAGTTCAGCGCCTGGACCTTCGGCAACCAGGTACCGGGACCAATCGTGCGCGCGCGGGTCGGCGACCGCATCCACTTCAGCATGACCAATCGCAGCGACGAGATCGCGCCCGGCTCGGTATCGTTCCAGGCGCCGATGATGCACTCGATGGATTTCCATTCGGCGATGGTTTCCCCGCAGGACAAGTACCGCTCGATCGCGCCCGGGCAGACCCTCTCGTTCGACTTCACGCCGAACTATCCGGGCGTCTTCATGTATCACTGCGGCACGCCGATGATCCTCGAGCACATCGCCTCCGGCATGTACGGCGTGATGGTGGTGGAGCCGCGCGGCGGCTACCCGACCAAGGTCGACCGCGAGTACGTGGTGATCCAGAGCGAGTTCTACACCAAGCCGGACCCTGACAAGCATGTGGTCAACGGCGAGCCGCTGTTCGTGCTCGACACCGCGCGCGTCAAGACCAAGGAGCCGACCTATACGGTATTCAACGGCCGCTACAACGGCATGATCGAGCATCCGCTGGTGGCCAAGCCGGGCGAGCGCGTGCGGCTGTTCGTGCTCAACGTCGGCCCGAGCAACACCTCCAGCTTCCACGTGGTCGGCACGATCTTCGATCGCGTCTGGATCGACGGCAATCCGCACAACGAGTTCCGCGGCATGCAGACGGTGCTGCTCGGATCGAGCAGCAGCGCCATCGTCGAGTTCCGCATTCCGGAGAAGGGCAAGTACATCATGGTCGACCACCACTTCGCCAACGCGTCGCAGGGGGCGATCGGCTTGATCGACGCGTCGGGCGGCACGCCCGAGAACGACATCGAACACCACAACATCCCCGCCACCGCGACGCCGACCGATCCGGAAGCCATCGCGGGCAAGCAGATCTTCGACGGCAAGTGCATCGCCTGTCATTCCGTCGGCGAAGGCAAGAAGGTCGGGCCGGATCTCCTCGGCGTCTCCCGCCGCCGCAGCGACGACTGGCTGGCGCGCTGGCTCAAGTCGCCGGACGCCATGCTGAAGACCGACGACACGGCGAAGGCGCTGCGCAAGCAGTTCGACCTGCCGATGCCGGACCAGGGCCTGTCGGAACTCGATGCTGCGCGCCTGATCCGCTACTTCCACTGGTTCGACGAACACGGCCAGTCGGTCAGGACGATGGAGCACTGAGATGCGCAACGGATGGACGTTCGTCGCAGCCGCGCTCGGCAGCCTGGCGACGTCGCCGGTTCTGGCCTGCGGCGCCTGCATCGAAGACCGCGTCGCGGCGGTCTACGACTACCAGGTCGAACAGCAGGCGGGGCGCGACGGCCTGCGCATCGCCTACCTCGGCGTGCTGGGGCGCGGCGCGGAAAGCCAGGCGGCCACCGCCGCGGTAGCCGCCGCGCTGCGCGGGATGCCGGCCGCGCTGGCGGGAACCGTGCGCACCTCGGCATCCCCGGCCGCCGCGTCCTTCGCCTGGCGCGGCGACGAGTCGAGCCTGAGGAACGCCATCGAGTCGGTCAACGGGCGCCTCATGGCGTCGGGACTGAAGGTCGAGCTGCTGCGCACCTGGGACGCTCGGCGCGGGCTCCACTGAATCAGGCCAGCGCGAGCCAGTCGAAGCCGCTGTCCTGGTCTGCCGCCACCACGGCGTCGGGCGCGCAACCCAGCGCGGCGGCCAGCGCGGCCTTGGCCAGTTCCGGCCGGTTGTTCTCCTCGCTCAGGTGCGCAGCCACCACGTGCTGCAGGCGCGCGTGAGCCAGTTGCGCCACCAGCTGCGCTGCGGCAGCGTTGTCGAGGTGCCCGAAGCGCCCGGCGATGCGCTGCTTGAGCGGATAGGGATAGGCGCCCTGCATCAGCATCTCCGCATCGTGGTTGCATTCGACCACCAGCGCGTCGCAGCCCGCCAGCATGGCAAGCACGTGCGCGGTGACGTGGCCGGCGTCGGTGAGCAGGCCGCAACGATGCCGCCCATCGGAGACCACGAACTGGACCGGCTCGCGCGCGTCGTGCGGCACCGGGAACGGATGGATCTCGAGGTCGCCGACGACGAAAGCAGTATGGCTGTCGAAGAGCTGGGCGGGTCCTGCGTAGCGGCCCGCGCTCTGCGTTCCATGCGTCATATGGACCGCGATACCGTAGCGCGCCGCCACCGCGGCCACGCCGCCGAGATGATCGCTGTGTTCGTGGGTGACCAGGATGGCATCGATATCCCCGGGCTCGAAGCCGAGCCTCTCGATGCGCCGCGCAAGCTGGCGCGGGCCGAAGCCGCAATCGACCAGCAGCCGCGTGGCGCCCGCTTCGATCAGTGTCCCGTTGCCCCGGCTGCCGCTGCCGAGGGAGGCGATACGCATCATTGCATCCCCCCGGCATTGCCGCCGATAATGGAGCGATCCTGGAACGATGGAGAGCCGCGATGTCCCGGATCAGCCTGCCCGCCCCGATGCTGTTGCTGGCGATCGCCGTCGCGGGCTGCGCCAGCGCGCCGCCGCCCGCGGCGCCGAAGATCGAGCGCCTGACCGGTGCCGCCCTGGAAGCCAAGATTCCGCCACCCGCCGCGAGCCTCGCCATCGATGACATCGTCGCCATGGCAAAGCGCGGCGCCAGCGCGCAGGACATCATCGCCGGGATCGACGCCAGCCACTCGCACTACCGCCTGAAGGCCGGGCAGATCGCGACGATGATCAAAGCGGGCGTGCCGGCCGACGTGGTCGACCACATGATGGACACCGAGCGCCGTCGGATCTTCGACGACATGGCGGCCGACATCAGCCGGCGTGACGAGGCGTGCGCAATGAGAGTGCAACAAGAAGTGCAGCAATGCCGGCTGCAACTGCTGCAGCCTGGCTTCGCGACCTGCTGGCCGCCGCATACGGGCTTTCCTTACTGGCGCTGCTTTTGAGGCCGATCTGGTGACCCGCGGATTTTACCCGCTCGCCGCTGCGCTCAGCGCCTCGCCGAATGGGCCGCGGGCCCCAGCTTCAGGTCTGCCGTTTGCGGCCTGGCGTATCTGAACTCGACCTTGCGGCAGGCGTCGTCGGTGCACGGCGGCTCGCCCGGAGCCTCCTGGCCGTGCACAGTCGCCCTGACTTGGCGGGGATCGACGCCCATGCCGACCAACGCTTCCACCACCGCCGAAGCGCGCTGCTGGGCCAGCGCCACGCCATACGAACTGCTGCCGACTTCATCCGTGTAGCCGACCACCGTCACCGAGGCGGAGCCGTCGCTCTTCAGGCGCTCGGCGTTCTGCGTGATCGTCGCCATGGCGTCGGGCGTCAGTTCGACCGATCGCCGCTCGAAGTAGACGGCGGAATTCTCGGCCGGCGCGGTGATCGAGGGGACGGCGGCCGCATCGGGAACCGCGCCGGCGGTCCCCGATTGGATGCCGATCCCCAACAGGAACAGCGCGGCACATGCCCGCAGGCAATGGCGAGCCCGCGCGGACAGGGGACGAATCATCCCGGCGCCCCGCGCGTCAGTCAGCGCGATGCCTCGAGCGTCTTCCGCGCGAAGTCGACGCGGCGGTCCTCGGCCCAGCACTTCTCCTCATGGCAGGTGGCGCGCGGCTTTTCCTTGCCGTAGCTGACAGCTTCCAGGCGGGCGTCCGGCACGCCGAGCATCACCAGGGCGCGGCGCACGGCTTCGGCGCGCTTCTGGCCGAGGGCCAGGTTGTATTCGGTGCTGCCCCGCTCATCCGCATTGCCCTCGACGCGCAGCGCCAGGCCCGGCGCCGAGTTCAGCAGATCGAAGTCCTGCTTGAGCGCGGCCTGATACTCGGGCTTGATCGAGTAGTTGTCGTAGTCGAAGTAGATGCTCTTGCTGGCGAGCAGTTTGACGATCCGGTCCATCTTCTGCGCGTCGGTTTCCGCCGCAGCGCCGGCGGTCGCCTTGGACGCGGGGGCCTCGGCCGCCTTTTCTGGCGTGGACGAACAGGCGGAAAGAAGGCCGCAAACGGCCAGGGCGATCAGAGTGCGCTGCATCGATAGGTCTCCATGATTGGGGTCGAAAATCAACAGATTCAATGCGTTAATCAAATACCGCGGATTGCGTTTCGTTTAAATTGCGTTCATTATACGTTCAATTCTTGTCACCCGTCATTTATGACTTTCGTCTTGGGATGGCGAGAACTCCGCAACACGTAGAAAACGCAAAAAAAGAATGTCCACCCCCAACCTTCGCCGGGCACTGCTCGTGCTCCTGGCGCTCTGCGCCACCCCCGCCTTCGCCGCCACCGCCGCCACTGCCGCGATGCCCTGGTGGGGCTGGCCCCTGTCGCTGTTCGTGGTCTGCTTCGCCCTCGGGATCGTCGCCGTGCCGGCCGGAGTGGGCGGCGGCGTCCTGTTCGTGCCCATTGTCGGCGGCTTCTTCCCGTTCCATCTCGATTTCGTCCGCGGCGGCGGACTGATGGTGGCGCTCGCCAGCGCGCTGGCGGCCAGCCCCGGACTGTTGCGCCTCGGCCTCGCCAGCCTGCGCCTGGCGCTGCCCCTGTCGCTGCTGGTGGCCGTCAGCCAGATCGCCGGCGCCATGATCGGCCTGATCCTGCCGGCCGCCATCGCCCAGACCGCGCTCGGCACCATCATCCTCGGCATCGTGGTCCTCATGTGGACCGCCAAGAAATCCGAAGTGCCGGGCATCCAGAGGGCCGACCCGCTGTCGGCCGCCCTGCGCATCAACGGCGTTTTCCACGACACGGCGAACGCGCAGGACGTCCAATGGATCGTGCACCGGACGCCGACGGCGCTGGTGACCTTCATCTTCATCGGCGTGCTGGCCGGCATGTTCGGCCTCGGCGCCGGCTGGGCCAACGTGCCGACGCTGAACCTGCTGATGGGCGTGCCGCTCAAGGTCGCAGCCGGCAGCAGCAGCCTGATCCTCTCGATGACGTCCTCCGCGGCCTGGGTCTACATCAACCAGGGCGCCATCCTGCCGATGGTCGTCGTTCCCTCGATCATCGGCATGATGATGGGCGCGATGATCGGGGTGCGGCTGCTGCGCGTCGTCAAGGCTTCGGCGATCCGCCGCATGGTCATCGCGATGCTGCTCTTCGCCGGGCTGCGCGCACTTCTCAAGGGCCTCGGAATATGGATGTAGCGATCGAAAAAGAAATGGACGACGCGAACGAAGAATACAAGTACGCCTCGCCGGAACAGCTCAGGTACGCCCGCGTACTGAGCCTCGGCGTCCAGGCCGGATTCGTCATCCTCGTGGTGAGCTTCGTGCTCTACATGTCGGGCGTCCTCGCCCCCCTGGTGCCGGTCGACCAGTTGCCGCAATACTGGCACCTCTCCGCCGCGGAATTCGCCAAGGCGACGGGCACGCCGACCGGCTGGAACTGGGTAGCGCAGATCGGCAAGGGCGACGTGCTCAACCTGCTCGGCATCGTGGTCCTGGCGAGCGTCTCCGCCGTCAGCACGCTGGCGGTCCTGCCGATCTTCGCCCGCCGCAACGACCGGGCCCATGTTGCCATCTCCATCCTGCTCGTGCTCGTGCTCGCGGTCTCCGCGGCCAACGTGCTCCATTAGCCAGATGCCGTTTCCATTCAAGCGAATCCTGCTCGCCACGCAGGGAACCGAATTCGACGCCGGTGCCGAGCGGGTCGCCATCGACCTGGCCGCCGGCAGCTCCGGCAGGATCAACGTCGTGATGCCGCTGGTCAGCAACCCGGTCTACCAGAGCGTGGGCGCGGCGCAGGAGGAACAGGCCGAGGCCGAAGCGGCCGAGAAACTCCAGCAGCTGCGCCGCGCGGCCCAGGCCAACGGAGTGGAATTCGCCGGCCGCGTCCGCCGCGGAGAGGAGCCGTTCAGGGAAATCGTCGACGCCGCGCGGGAACTCCCGGCAGACCTCCTGGTGCTGCGCCGGAGAGGGAAGCGCAGCTACCTTGCCAACCTGCTGCTGGGGGAAATGGTGCACAAGGTCATCAGCCATGCACCGTGCGACGCCCTCATGGTGCCGCGCGCGACGCAGTTGTGGTCACGCGGCATACTGCTGGCGACAGACGGCTCGCCTCACTCCGATCGCGCCACCGCCGTCGCCTGCGCGCTGGCCATCTTCCATGGGCTGCCGCTGACGGTGTTGTCCGTCGCGGAGGGCGGGCAGGACGCTGCGAAAGCGAGAGTCGAGGCGGCGCTGGAAACGGCAAGAGCGGCAGGCGCCGAGGCCACGGGCCGCGTCGTCACCAACGGGAAAGCTCATGAGGCGATCCTGGCCGCCGCTCGGGATGCCGGCGCCGACCTGGTCGTCATCGGCCGTCGCGGGCTGGGGCGCTTCGAGCATGCCCTGCTCGGCAGCACTTCCGAGCAGGTGGCGAGCCGCGCCGGATGTCCGGTGCTCATCATCCACGAGGCCGGCGCACCGATCCCCGCCTGACGGCAGCCATCCGGCCCCGCCGGGAGTCAGCTAGTTCTTGCGGGTCTGCGCCAGCAGGTCGGCAGCGCCCTGGACATCGCCGCCCTCTGCCAGCCCGATGGCCGGGAAGCTCGCGATGCCGCCGCGCACCGCGCGGAACAGCGCCTGCGTGACGGCGAGAACCAAGGTGGCGAAACCGGGATTGCGCTTGGCCTCGAATGCCGGAGAATGCGATAGCGATGCTGTTTTCATGGCGTCGTCACCCCTGGAGGATGGGTCCGCCGTCAGGCAGTTTCCCCGGCGGACAGCGCCAATCTAGTCCCCACACCGTTGTAACTTCGTTCCCCCTGCATTAAGGGAGCATTAAGAATGGGCGAGCGAGGCCGAGTAGACGAGGCGAACGGAGGTTCCGCGACCCACTGCGCTCTCGATGGCGATCTCCCAGCCATACCGATCGCAGATGCGCTTGACCAGCGAGAGCCCGATCCCGGCCCCCGAACTGTCCGCACCCTTGAAATGCTTCTGGAATACCTTGCCGAGTTCCTCGCCGAGAATGCCGCGCCCGGTGTCGCTGACCGTCATCGCCTGCTCGTCGACGACGATGCTCACGGTGCCGGCTTCGGCATGGGTGAAGGCGTTGAGGACGAGGTTGCCGACGACGATCTTCAGCAGCGTGGGCTCGGCCAGCAGGCGCGGATGGCTACGGCAATCGAATCGCACGTCCATGCCCGGCGCGACCAGGTGCCGGTGGATCTCGATTACCTCGCCCACCACCTCGCACACGCCGCAGGGGGCCGTCACGGCGGCGCGGGCGCTGTCCTCGCGCGCCATGATGAGCAGCGCCGAGGTGATGTCCGCCATGCCGTCCACCGCACGGCGGATCCGTTCCACGCGCTGGTGCTGGAGTTCGTCCAGGCCTTCGTCGTCCTCCATCAGTTCGACCACGCCGCGCACGATGGAAAGCGGCGTCCGCAACTCGTGGCTGACGTCCGTCGTGAAGGACTGCTCGCGGCTGATGAAGGCATGCATGCGGCTGACGTACTCGCCGAACACGCCGCTGGCCAGCTTGCCGATCTCGTCGTTCGAGAACTCGGCGTCCGCATCGAGGTGCTCGGGATGCGCGGCGATGAGCCGCGCCAGCTCGGTCATCGGCGCCACCACCCGCCCGGCCAGCCACCAGCCGGTTCCGGCCGACACCAGCGCCATCGCCAGCGTTCCCAGCACCAGGAAGATGAAGAAGCGCTCCTCCCGCTGCCGCTGGCGCGATTCGTCGAACATCATCACGTAGCGGATGCCTCCCCGCTCCACCGCGCTGACGCGATACGGGATGCCGGCGATCGACAGCTGGTGGGTGCCGGACGGCAATTCCAGCACCGGCCGCGGGACGTCGACATTCGGGTCCCCCGGCTCGATCACATAACCGCGGATGTTGGCCGTGACCGGAGGCGGGGACGCCGGATTGCGCGCCCGCCGCGACAGGTAATCGTCGAGTTCCGAGCGCAGCGTCTCGTCCATCAGGCGATCGCTGGTGTGCTGCGCAGCGACGAACAGGGCTGTCGACAGCAGCAGGCTCACCAGCAGGCCGAACAGCGCGAACAGCCCGGCAAGCCGTATATGCAGGCTGTGACGGAGGCCGACCAGGGTATTAGGCATCGGGGAAGCCGCGCTCACTCATCGATGAGCTGGTAGCCGATGCCCCGGTAGGTCTTCAGCAGCGGCTTCTCCCCCGGGATCTCGATGGCATGCCGGAGCGAATGGATATGCGTGCGCAGCGTCTCGCGGTCGGGTGCCGCCTCGCCCCAGACCTCCTGTTCCAGGTCCTCCCGCCGCACCACGCGCGGGGAATTGCGCAGCAGCATCTCGAGCAGCTTGAGCGGGATCGGCGGCAGTTCGACCTGCCGCTTGCCGCGCATGACGCGCAGCGTTCCGGTATTGAAGGTGAGATCGCCGACCTGCAGCACCGTGTCGCCCGGATGCACGCGGGCGCGCCGGACCAGCGCCTCCAGCCGCGCCTCGACCTCCCGCATGGCGAACGGCTTGACGACATAGTCGTCCGCGCCGCCCTTGAGTCCCTCGATCTTGTGGTCCAGGGTGTCGCGCGCGGTCAGCATCAGCACCGGCACCTGCCTGCCCGCCTCGCGCAGCCGGCGGCAGACCGAAAGGCCGTCGATGCCCGGCAGCATCCAGTCGACGATCAGCACGTCGTACTCGTTCGATACCGCGAGGTGCAGTCCCGAAACGCCGTCCCAGGCCATGTCCATCTCGTGGCCCTTGCGCTGGAAGAACTCGTAGATGTTGCGGGCGAGGTCGCGGTTGTCCTCGATGAGCAGTATGTTCATGGGGGCCTGGCAGGCGTCGAATTGTTTGGGCGGAATGATAACCAAGCGGCCCGCCCCATGGGGCAGACTATCGGGCCGGCGGCAGGGCGGACAGCCTGCGGCGGAGGATCCAGCCGTTGAACAGCGCGTAGGCCGCGTACGTCAGCAGCCACAGCAGTCCGACGTCGGCAAGGCCCGCCGGAGCGCGCAGCGCCAGCAGCGCGGCGAACAGGGGCAGCGACAGCAGCTCCCCCAGCGCGATGGCCCACGCGGCGCGGAACGCGAACAGGCCGAACAGCGGCACCCAGGAAACAATGCGCATCCAGTCGCCGAGCAGGAACAGCGTGCCATCCTCGCGCGTGACGCCCAGGTCGGCCCGGTAGAGCACGCCGAGCGCCTCCGGCAGCAGCCACCACAGCAGCCCGAGCGCCGCGCCTGCCGGCAGCACGATCCATGCGATCGAAGCGCGAAGTTCGCCGAGGA
The DNA here is from genome assembly GCA_036391815.1 of Rhodocyclaceae bacterium. Taxonomy (GTDB): domain Bacteria; phylum Pseudomonadota; class Gammaproteobacteria; order Burkholderiales; family Rhodocyclaceae; genus Nitricoxidireducens. Next base: position 3,518 of record DASVZD010000338.1, on the reverse strand, counting down.
AGGCAGCGCGGTCGCGGGCGGCTCCGAGGCGCGGCAGGACATAGGCGTTCAGCAGTCCCGCCGCGATGGCGGTAACCCAGTCGCTGGCGCGCCAGATGGCCTGGACCTGGCCCACGGCGTGCCAGTCGAGGCTGCCGGCGATTTCCGAGCGCGCCCACACCAGCGCCGCCGGCCCCAGGATGCCGATCGACAGTCCCGCCGGCATGAAGCGCAGCAATTCGCTCACCGCCCGGCGCGACACCGGCGGCCGGCCGCGCAGCGCCACCGCCAGGCCGGCCGTGACCATCGCGCCCACCAGCATCTGCGCGACCAGCAGGTTGAGCGACAGCGGATGCAGCGGCGACCACAGCACCAGAACGACCGCGGGAAGCGTGGCGAGGATGGTGACGACGCTTGCGCGCACCAGTTCCCCCGTCCCCCGCAGGTAAGCCGTCCAGACGCCCGGCGAGATCCCGGTCACCGCAGCGGCAATGGCGGCTGGCAGCAGCCATGCGTCATGCCGGGGAACCAGCGACGGCGCCGCCAGCAGCAGGATGGGCAGTCCGACCAGCCCTACGGCGAGCGACAGCGCCGTACAGGCGACCAGCGCCGGCTTCAGCCATTCGAGCCGTTCCTGGCGCCCGCTGCCCGCCGCCAGCGCGGTGAGCGCGACCCCCATGCCCGACAGGCTCGCGCCCGAGACGACCGCCGCCGCGCCGGAAAGCTGCGCCCATTCGGCGACCGCCGTGGCGTTGCCCTGGAGCGCCAGTATCTTGTCCAGCACCGCACTGCCCGCCAGGCCGACGGCGACCAGGACGATCGACTGGACGAAACGATCCCGCCGGTGCGGCTGCCGCATGCCTCAGCATCCCCCCAAAACGCAAAAGCCCGGCAGTGCCGGGCTTTGCGCAGGGCGACGGGAAACCGTCACTTCAACTGCTCGTAGAGCAGCCCCAGGATCTTCTTGGAGGTGTCGCTCTTGTCCACGCCGCCTTCGCGCGTGAGCACCTGGACCGTGCTGGTGCTGTCGTTCACGCCCTTGACGTAGATGCGGAACTGCTGGTTCTGCAGCGGATCCGCCTTCTTCCAGAACATCAGCTTGGACATGAAGCCCTTGTCGCCCTTCTTGGCGGCATCCGCCTCGGGATCGACGTAGCGGACGAAATACAGCCCCTGCGAGCGGTCGCGGTCCTCGACGGTGAAGCCGACGCGGTCGAGCGCCAGGCCGACGCGGCGCCAGCCGCGGTCGAAGGCTTCCTGCAGTTCGAGCGTGCCGCCGCCCTCGGGAGCGGGCATCAGCTTGGCGCGCTGGAACTTCTCGACGTTGCTGGCCGCCACCATCGTCTTCGCCTGCGCTTCCTCGGCGCCCAGGCGCACCATCAGGCGGCGCAGCATCTCGGCTTCCATCTCGGGATCGGGTGGACGCGGCTCCCAGCGGGTCTCGCTCTTGCCCTCGTTGGTATACACCTCGTACATGCCGCGATGGCTGATGTAGATCTCGGTGGTGCCGGGCTCGCGGCCGGTCTCCAGGCGGGTGCGGTACTTGTCGCGCTCGCTGGTCGAGTAGAGCGAATCGAACACCTTGCCGATGGTCTTGCGGATGAAGTCCTGCGGCAGCTTGGCGCGGTTCTCGGCCCAGTCGGTCTCCATGATGCCGGCCTCGGGACGCTCGACGTTGATGAGCAGCCCCATCTCCTGCCAGAACTCCTTGACCACCGGCCACAGCGCAGCCGGCGTGCCCTGCACCACCAGCCAGCGTTCCGACCCGGCGCGCTCGATGTGCATCTTCTGGATCTTGGGCAGCACCTCCTGCGCCGTGCTGGCGCGCGCGCCGCCGCGCTCGCCGGCGTACTGCGAGTAGGTGGCCGTGCCCGTGCTGGTCGCGACGTCGGGCACCGCATAGCGGTCGTCCTTGGTCGGCTGCGTCAGGTCGGGCGGGATCTCGAGCGGCGGCAGCTTGACCGCCGCCGACTTGTAGTCGACCTTCTTCGATTCGGGCAGCGAGAATTCGCAGCCAGCCAGCATGACGGCGGGCAGGACTATCCAGAGCAGTCTTCGCATCTTGTTCATTCCGGGGTTCAGGCCTTGATGCCTGCTTCGTGCATCGCGGTGAGGAGCCGGTCGTGGAATTCCGGCGACAGGGAGGTCAGCGGCAGGCGCTGGCCGTCCTCGATCAGGCCCATGCGCGCGCACGCCCACTTGACCGGGATCGGGTTGGCTTCGAGGAACAGGTTCTTGTGCAGCCCGAGCAGGCGGAAATTGATCTCGCGGGCGCGCTTGACGTCGCCGGCCATGCCGGCCGCGATCATCTCGTGCATCAGGCGCGGCGCCACGTTGGCGGTCACCGAGATGGTGCCCTTGCCGCCCAGCAGCGTCAGCGCCAGCGCGGTGGCGTCGTCGCCGCTCAGCACCGTGAAGCCCGCCGGCGCGCGCTTGAGCAGGTCGCTGCCGCGCTCGATGTTGCCGGTGGCGTCCTTGATGCCGGCGATGCCCGGCACCTGGGCCAGCCGCAACGCGGTGTCGTTGGCGAGGTCGGCGCCGGTGCGGCCGGGCACGTTGTAGAGGTACATCGGCAGGTCGACGCTTTCGGCGATCGCCTTGAAGTGGCGATACAGGCCTTCCTGCGTCGGCTTGTTGTAGTAGGGAACCACGGAGAGATGCGCGTCGGCCCCCGCCTCCTTGGCGAAGCGCGCCAGTTCGATCGCCTCGGCCGTCGAGTTGGCGCCGGTGCCGGCCATCACGGGAACGCGTTTCGCGGCCTGCTTCACCACCGTGCGGATGAGTTCGCAATGCTCCTCGAAGCTGACGGTCGGCGATTCGCCGGTGGTGCCGACGACGACGATGCCGTCGCTGCCCTCGGCGACATGCCAGTCGACCAGCTTGCACAGCCGCGGCAGGTCGAGGCTGCCGTCAGCGTGCATGGGCGTGATGATGGCCGGAAGGGATCCCTGAATCATGGCTTTCCTGTAGACAGATCGATGCGGGATTCTACAGCGGAATCCCGCGTTTTCAGCGCGCTTACAAACCCTTACAGGTCGGCGAGGACCTTGATGTGGGTCGACACGCTGCGCGCCAGCGCCGAGAGGGCGTAGCCGCCCTCGAGCATGGAGACGATGCGGCCCTGGGCGTGCTCCTTCGCCACGCCGACGATCCGCTCGGTCACCCAGGCATAGTCGGATTCCACCAGGCCCAGCGACCCCATGTCGTCCTCGTAGTGCGCGTCGAAGCCGGCCGAGATGAACACCATCTCCGGCTTGAATTCCGCCAGCCGCGGCAGCCAGTTCTTCTCGACCGCCTCCCGGAAGAGATCGCCGCGCGTGCCGGCCTTGAGCGGCACATTGACCATGTTGGCCGCCGGGTTCTCGGTGCCGCAGTAGGGATAGAACGGATGCTGGAAGCTGCCGACCATCAGCACATGCTCGTCGCCGGCGAAGATCTCCTCGGTGCCGTTGCCGTGATGGACGGCGAAGTCGACGATCGCCACGCGCGAAAGGCCCCAGGCCTCGATCGCATGCCGCGCCGCCACCGCGACGTTGTTG
>DASVZD010000337.1:0-33344 GCA_036391815.1 Rhodocyclaceae bacterium | reverse complement strand
AGCCGCGGCAGGAGCCGTGGCCGCCGGAGCGGCAGCCGGCGCCGCGTTGTCGGCGCTGGCCACGCCGGCCATCGAGAGGCTCAGCGCGGTCAGTACGATCGCAAGGAATTTCTTCATGATGGGATCCCTTCTCAGAGTGCTTCCTCACCGGTTTCGCCGGTGCGGATGCGGACCACTTGTTCGAGTTCGAAGACGAAGATCTTGCCGTCGCCGATCTTGCCGGTGCTGGCGGACTTCTCGATGGCTTCGATCACCTGATCGAGCAGGTCGTCGCGGATGGCCGCCTCGACCTTCACCTTGGGCAGGAAATCGACGACGTACTCGGCGCCGCGGTATAGCTCGGTGTGGCCTTTCTGCCGGCCGAAACCCTTGACTTCGGCGACGGTGATGCCCTGCACGCCGACGGCGGCAAGCGCTTCACGCACCTCGTCAAGCTTGAAGGGCTTGATGATTGCGGTTACCAGTTTCATGGCGTTCCTCTCATGTTTAGTGTTCGATCCGCCGGCGCCGGCCGGGTCGCCGGGGATCGAGTCAAGTTGGAATCAGAAGGTCTTCAGGAAGGACAGGACGGCGGTGCCTTTGCTGACGTCGCGGAAGCCGGTCGTCGGGCCGGTCGTCGAACTCCAGTTGCCGTTGGCCCAGCAGTACAGGTTGGTGCCGCCGGTCGACGTGCAGGTACCCTTCGTGTTGGTATCGGAGTAGGCGAGCGTAACCGTGCCGAAGCCGACGTCCTTGCTGACGCCGAGCTTCCAGTCGGTGTAGTCGGCGTTGTTGGGGCCGGTCCATCCGCTGTTGGCGGTGATGTTCTTGACCTTCTGATGGCCGAGGTGGCCGATCAATGTCCAGCCGCCGCCCATGTCGTAGTTGGCGTTCAGCTCCAGATAGCTGGAACCGCGGGTCTTGTCGTCGGTGGTGGCCGTCGTGCCGGAGCCATACCAGCCGATGAAGTGGCTCGAGGTGGCGTACGAGTACTTGGCGGAGAGCCACTTCCAGCCGATCGAGCCGTAGAGCTCCTGGGTGTTCGGGTTGGCCAGCACCGGCACGCCGCCCGCGTTCTGGATCGCGCTGCCGTGACCCGGATAGTTGTAGGTGATGTACCCGACGTCGTAGGTCCAGTCGGGATTGGCGAAGGCGCCCTTGTAGCCGCCATAGACGTCGACCTCGGTGCTGCCGCTGCCGAGGAAGTCCTTCACCCAGGTGATGTTGGAGGCCCAGGCGCCGACGTAGAAGCCGTTGCTGAAGGCGTAATCGACGCCGCCCTGCAGGGCCGGCTTGCCGTGGGTCTGGCTGACGCCGCGGAACAGGTAGTCGGAAGTGACGCCGATGTTGAAGCTCAGCGGCGACGCGGGAGCGTCGTCGGCGAGCGCGGCGAGAGGCGAGAGCATGGCGCCGGCGAGCACGGCACTGATGATTTTCTTCTGCATATCAATCTCCGGTTAAAAGACTTACGGCGTCCTAAATGCACGTGGCGTGCCAGGCGTGCAATACGATGAAAACACGGTGTTTTATGGGAGTGGGGATTCGACTTTTGCCGAAAGCCGCACCAATTGGAAACGGCCCGCGCGCCAACTGCACCAGGCTGGTGCGATGGCTCGAAGGCGCGTGCTAAGCTCGTAGCATCTTAGTTGCAGCCCCGGAAAAACCCCAATGTCAGACGCAAAACTCTTCGACGACATCGCCGCCAAGTTCTCCGCCCTGCTGGCCACCTCGCCGGCCAAGGACCTCGAGCGGAACATGCGCGCGATGCTGGCCGCCACCTTCTCCCGCCTGGATCTCGTTACCCGCGAGGAGTTCGACATCCAGCGCGAGTTGCTGGCCCGCACGCGCGAGCGCCTCGTACTGCTCGAAACCCGCATCGCCGAGCTGGAAGCCAAGACCGGCGCCAAGCCCTAGGGCGGAACTTTCGCTTCCGGCTGCCGGTCTTGAAGCCGTGGCGCCGTCGCGCCGCGGTTCGCCTGCCCGGGAGTCAGACATGAAGAACAAGCTCGCTGCCGCCGTCGCGGCCCTGGCCTTCGCCGTTCCCGCCTTCGCCGCCGACAGCTATCGCTTCGATCCCCATCACACGCGCCCGCTGTTCGAGGTCAGCCACATGGGCTTCTCGACGCAGCACGGCCGCTTCGACCGCGCCTCCGGCCAGGTCGTGCTCGATGCGGCGGCGCACACGGGCAGCATCGACTTCAGCGTCGACGCCAGTTCGATCGACATGGGCACCGACGAGTGGAACAAGCACATGAAGTCGGACGAGTTCTTCAACGTGGCCCGCTTCCCCGTCATGACCTTCAAGTCGGACAAGCTCGTCTTCGACGGCGACCGCGTCGTCGCGGCGGAGGGGCAGTTCACGCTGCTGGGCGTGACCAGGCCGCTGCGCATCGCGGTGGCCAACTTCCGCTGCGGCCAGAACCCGATGACCAAGCAGCCGACCTGCGGCGCCGACGTCAGCGCCCGGATCAAGCGCTCGGATTTCGGCATGACGAAGTTCCTGCCGCTGGTCGGCGACGACGTGAAGATCTTCGTGCCGGTGGAAGCGACCAAAGGCTGAAGTCCGCCGCGGGGGCATCCGCCCCTATAATGCCGTTGTCCTCAACGACAACCCTCTTGTCATGTCGCTTGCCGTCCTCAGGTCGCGTGCGCTCGCCGGCATGGCGGCGCCGGAGGTCACCGTCGAAGTGCATCTCGCCGCCGGCCTGCCGTCGTTCACCCTCGTCGGCCTGGCGGATGCCGAGGTGCGCGAAGCGCGCGACCGCGTGCGCGCGGCGATCCAGACCTGCGGCTTCGAGCTGCCCGCGCGCCGCATCACGGTCAATCTGGCGCCGGCCGACCTGCCGAAGGAATCGGGCCGTTTCGACCTCGCCATCGCGCTCGGCATCCTGGTCGCCTCCGGCCAGCTGAAGGCGCCCGATATCGACGGCTACGAGTTCGCCGGCGAATTGGCGCTGGGCGGCGACCTGCGCCGGGTGCGCGGCGCGCTCGCCATGTGCCTGTGCGCGGCCAATTCCGGCCGGCGCTTCGTGCTGCCGGCCGCCAGCGCACCGGAAGCGGCGCTGGTGCGTTCCGCCGCGATCCTGCCCGCGCGCAACCTGCTCGACGTCTGCGCGCACCTGTGCGGCGAGCGGGTGATCGAGCCCTACGGCGATGCGCCGCTGGCGCCGCCGCCCACCTATCCGGATCTCGCCGAGGTCAAGGGCCAGTCGCAGGCGAAGCGCGCGCTCGAGGTCGCCGCCGCGGGCGGCCACAGCCTGCTGATGAGCGGCCCGCCGGGCACCGGCAAGTCGATGCTGGCCAGCCGCCTGCCCGGCATCCTGCCCGACATGACCGACGAGGAGGCGCTCGCCAGCGCGGCCGTGCAGTCGCTGGCCGGCAGCTTCAGCGCCGAGCGCTGGCGCCAGCGCCAGACCCGTGCGCCGCACCACTCGGCGACCGCCGCGGCGCTGGTCGGCGGCGGCTCGGGCATCCCGAAGCCGGGCGAGATTTCGCTCGCGCATCACGGCGTGCTGTTCCTCGACGAGCTGCCGGAGTTCGGCCGCCGCGTGCTCGAGTCGCTGCGCGAGCCGCTCGAGACCGGCCGCATCACGGTGTCGCGCGCCGCGCACCGGGCGGAGTTCCCGGCGCGCTTCCAGCTGGTCGCCGCCATGAATCCCTGTCCTTGCGGCTGGCTGGGCCACGTCAGCGGCAAGTGCCGCTGCACGCCGGACCAGGTGGCGCGATACCGCGGCAAGCTCTCCGGCCCCCTGCTCGATCGCATCGACCTGATGATCGAGGTTCCGGCCGTGGTCGAGGCCGAGCTGTCGGCCAGGAGCGGCGGCGAAAGGTCGCAGGCGGTGCGCGACCGCGTGGTCGCCGCCCGCGCGCGCCAGCTCGAACGGCAGGGCAAGGCCAATGCGCAGCTGGGGCCCGACGAGATCGATGCGCACTGCCAGCCGGACGACGACGGTGCGCAACTGCTCAAGCGCGCGATGGTGCAGTTCTCGCTGTCGGCGCGCGGCTACCACCGCCTGCTCAAGGTCGCGCGCACCGTGGCCGACCTCGCCGCGGCGGAACGCATCCGCGGCGCGCATGTCGCCGAGGCGATCCATTACCGGCGCGGACTCGCCGAACACTGAAGCGGTCGCGGCGGGCGGTACAATCGCGGCTGGTCGCCGCCCCCACAACAATCAAATGCGCACCGCCCCCAGAGGACTGGCGCCGCTGCTTGCGGCGCTCGCCGCCATCGGCCCCTTCTCGATCGACACCTACCTGCCGGCCTTTCCGGCCATCGGCCGCGGGCTGGCGGCGACGCCGGTCGAAGTTCAGCAGACGTTGACCGCCTACCTGGTGCCGTTCGCCTTCATGATGCTGTGGCACGGCGCGCTGGCCGATGCGCTCGGCCGCCGCCGCGTGCTGATCGGCGCCTATGGCTTGTACGCGCTGGCGTCGCTGTTCTGCGCCTTCGCCGGCAGCATCGAGGCGCTGTGGCTCGGCCGCGCGCTGCAGGGCCTGTCGGCCGGCGCGGGGCTGGTGGTTGGCCGCGCCATCGTGCGCGACGTGCTCGACGGGCCGGCCGCGCAGCGGCTGATGGCGCACATCGGCATGATGTTCGCGATCGCGCCCGCCGTTGCGCCGGTGCTCGGCGGCTGGGTCCAGGCCTTCTTCGAGTGGCACGCGGTGTTTGTCTTTTTGGCGATCTACGGCTTTGCGCTGGTTGCCGCCATGTGGCGCTTCCTGCCGGAGACGCTGCCGGCGCAGCAGCGGCAGACGCTGCGCCCGCTGCCGCTGCTGCGCGCCTACGGCGAGGTGTTCTCGCATCGCGGCTTTCTCGCGCTCGCCATGGCGCTGGCGCTCAACTTCAACGGCTTCTTCATCTACGTGCTGTCGGCGCCGGCCTTCCTGATCGGCCACCTCGGCGTGTCGCCGCAGGGCTTCCTCTGGCTGTTCGGGCCGAGCATGCTGGGCATGATGCTCGGCAACTTCCTGTCGGCGCGGCTGGCGGGCGAGATCAGTTCGGGACGCACCATCGGGCTCGGCTTCGCCGTCATGGCGATCGCGGCGGCGGCGAACATCGGGCTCAACCTGGCGATGGAGCCGCAACTGCCGTGGTCGGTGCTGCCGGTTGCGCTCTACGTCGTGGGCATGGCGCTGGCGATGCCGACGCTGTCGATCCGCGTGCTCGACCTGTTCCCCCAGCGCCGCGGCCTCATCTCGAGCTGCCAGGGCATGACGCAGACGGGGGTCAACGCGGTGACCGCCTCGGTGCTGGCGCCGCTGGCCTGGGGCTCGACGCTGACGATGTCGCTGGCGATGGCCTTCTTCCTGCTGCTCGGCGTCGCGGCGTTCGCCGCGCGGCGCTCACGCGGTTTGCCGGCAGCGGCTGTCGCGGGCGAACAGGATCAGCAGCATCGATAGGCAGCAGACGCCGAACAGCAGGGTGAACCCGGCCTGCCAGGCCGCCGCGTCGTAGAGCCGCGCGCCGCCTGCCTGCTGGCCGGCCCAATGGCGGTCGAGCAGCCAGCCGACGCCCGGCTGCAGCAGCATGCCGCCGCTCAGCGGTCCCATGTTGGCGATGCCCGCGGCTGTGCCCGTGAGGCGCAGCGGCACCGATTCCTTGACCCAGGCGAAGCCGACGATCATGTTCCCCGAGGCGAAGCCGAGCGGCACGAGGATGGCGATCACCGCCCACAGCGGCAGCGGCAGGAAGGCGATCGCCGCCCAGCCGGCCAGCGCGACCGCGCCCGTCGCGACGTAGAGCGGCTTCCTGCGCCCCAGGCGCTCCGACCAGCTGCCGAGCAGCGGCCCGCCGATGCCCCACGAGACCAGCATCATCGAGGTGATGGCGGAAGCCGACTTGGCGTCGAGGCCGTGCACCTGCCGCAGCCACGGCACGCCCCAGAGGCCGCCGAAGGTCAGCATGGCGCCGGCGAAGCCGAGCGGCACCAGGGTCAGCAGCCAGATGTTCGGATAGGACAGCACCTGGGCGAGGCCGCGCAGCACGGGCAGGCGCTCGGTGCCGGCGGCCGCGTGGAAATGCCCGGCGTAGCCGCGCTCGGTCGGGTCGTCGCGCACCCACAGCCAGATCGCGGCGCCGACGGCCGCGGTGGCGACGGCCGACGCCGCCATGACCGCGCGCCAGCCGAAGGCGTCGACGGCGATGCGCAGGGGCACGCCGCCCGCCACGCCGCCGACCAGGCCGGTCAGCAGCAGCAGGCCGCTGGCGAACGCATAGCGCTGCGGCGGGAACCAGTGGCTGGCGAGCTTCAGCAGCGAGACGAACCCTACGGCGACCGAGGCGCCGACCAGCAGGCGCCCGGCGCCCGCCCAGCCGATGTCGGGTGCGACGGCGAACAGCGCGGTGCCGAGCGCGGCCACGGCGGCGCCTGCGGTGAGCAGCCGGCGCGGACCCCATCGGTCGGCGATGATCCCGGTCGGGACCTGCATCGCCACGTAGGAATAGAAATAGAAGGCCGAGAGGTTGCCCAGCGCGGCGCCGCCGATGGCGAAGTCCGCCATCAGCTGGTCGGTGATGACGGCGGGCGCGACGCGCTGGTAGAACGCCACCAGGTAGAACAGCGCCGCGAGGCCCCAGATCGCCCAGGCCAGGGCTGCCGGCGCCGCGCGCCGTCCGTCCGTCGCCGTCACCGGCGCACCGTGGAACTCAGCACTGCTCCCACGGCAGCCCCTCGAAGCGCCAGCCGTTCATCGAGCCGCGATGGTGGTTGTCGTCGAGTTCGCCCTCGAAGCCGTGCAGCACGTTGTAGATGCGCGTGAAGCCCGCGGCTTCCAGGGCATTGCCGGCGTCGACCGAGCGGTTGCCGCTGCGGCAGATCAGCACCACCGGGCGATCGTGGGCATGGCCGGCGAACTTCTTCACCTCGCCGATGAAATGGGGGTTGATCTCCCAGTCGGGGCCGTCGTTCCAGGCGACGTGCAGGGCGCCGGCCGGATGCCCGACGAACAGGAATTCCATCTCGCTGCGGCAATCGACGAACAGCGCCTTGGGGTTGTCGTGCAGGAACTGTGCGGTTTCCTTCGGCGTGAGATGCTCCATGGTCTTCTTCTCCACTCTGTCGTTGTGCGGACCATTATACGAACGGCGCCGAAATGCGCCGCAGAGCGGCCGCACGCCCGGGACGCAAGCGCTCGGCATGCTAAAATCCGCAAAGATTCAACGCCTTCTCGCTCCCTATGCAGCCCGACCGCAGCAACGAATTGCGCGCACTGCTCGCGCAACGCCTCCTCATTCTCGACGGCGCCATGGGCACCATGGTGCAGCGGCACGGGCTTGCCGAGGCGGATTATCGCGGCGAGCGCTTCAAGGATCACGCGAAGGACCTCAAGGGCAACAACGACCTGCTGCTGCTGACGCGGCCGGACGTGATCCGCGGCATCCACGAGGCCTACCTCGCGGCCGGCGCCGACATCCTCGAGACCGACACCTTCAACTCGACGCGCATCTCGCAGGCCGAATACGGGCTCGAGGCCATCGCCTACGAACTCAACGTCGCAGGGGCGAAGCTGGCGCGCGAAGCTGCCGACAAGTTCTCCACCGCCGACAAGCCGCGCTTCGTCGCCGGCGTGATCGGCCCGACGGGCCGCACCTGCTCGCTGTCGCCCGACGTCAACGACCCGGGCTTCCGCAACGTCAGCTTCGACGAGCTGGTCGAGAGCTACTACGAGGCGGCCAGGGGCCTGGCCGACGGCGGCGCCGACCTGCTGATGGTCGAGACCGTGTTCGACACGCTCAACGCCAAGGCGGCGCTGTTCGCCATCGAGAAGTTCTTCGCCGACGCCGGCCGCCGGCTGCCGATCATGATCTCCGGCACCATCACCGACGCCTCGGGCCGCACGCTGTCCGGCCAGACGCCGGAAGCGTTCTGGAACTCGCTGTCGCACGCGCGGCCGCTGTCGTTCGGCCTCAATTGCGCGCTCGGCGCCAAGGACCTGCGCCAGCACGTCGAGGAACTGGCGCATGTCTGCGACTGCTTCGTCTCGGCGCACCCGAACGCCGGCCTGCCCAATGCCTTCGGCGGCTACGACGAGACGCCGGAGATGCTCGCCGCCGAGATCCGCGACTGGGCCGACAAGGGGCTGGTCAACATCGTCGGCGGCTGCTGCGGCACCTCGCCCGACCACATTGCGGCGATCGCCAAGGCCGTGGCCGGCATCCGGCCGCGCGCGATTCCCGCGATCGAGAAGAAGCTGCGCCTGGCCGGCCTCGAGGCCTTCAACGTCGGCGCCGACAGCCTGTTCGTCAACGTCGGCGAGCGCGCCAACGTCACCGGTTCGCGCGCCTTCGCCAAGATGATCATCGAGGGCCGCCACGACGACGCCCTGCGCGTCGCCCGCCAGCAGGTGGAGAACGGCGCCCAGGTGGTCGACGTGAACATGGACGAGGCGATGCTGGACGGCAAGCGCGAGATGGAGCGCTTCCTCAAGCTGGTCGCCTCCGAGCCCGATATCGCGAAGGTGCCGATCATGCTCGACTCCTCCAAGTGGGAGGTGATCGAGGCTGGCCTGAAGTGCATCCAGGGCAAGGGCATCGTCAACTCGATCTCGATGAAGGAGGGCGAGGCGAAGTTCCTCGAGCAGGCGCGCCTGGCGCGCCGCTACGGCGCCGCCGTCATCGTCATGGCCTTCGACGAGCAGGGCCAGGCCGACACCTACGAGCGCAAGACGCAGATCTGCCGGCGCGCCTACGAGCTGCTGGTGGCCGACGGCTTCCCGCCCGAGGACATCGTCTTCGACCCCAACATCTTCGCCATCGCCACGGGCATCCCGGAGCACGACAACTACGCCGTCGACTTCATCGAGGCGGTGCGCTGGATCAAGCAGTACCTGCCGCATGCGCACCTCTCGGGCGGCGTCTCGAACGTTTCGTTCTCCTTCCGCGGCAACGACCCGGTGCGCGAGGCGATCCACACGGTGTTCCTCTACCACGCGATCAAGGCGGGGCTCACCATGGGTATCGTCAACGCCGGACAGCTCGGCGTCTACGACGATCTCGACCCCGTGCTGCGCGAGAAGGTCGAGGACGTGGTGCTCAACCGAAAGCCCGGCGCCGGCGACGCGCTGGTCGAGTTCGCGCAGACGGTGAAGGGGCAGGCCAAGGAGCAGGCGCAGGATCTCGCCTGGCGTTCGTGGCCGGTGGAGAAGCGCCTCGAGCACGCGATGGTCAAGGGCATCACCGAGTTCGTCGTCGCGGACACCGAGGAATGCCGCGCCGCGCTCGAAGCCTCCGGCAAGCCGCCGCTCGCCGTCATCGAGGGCCCGCTGATGGCCGGCATGAACGTGGTCGGCGACCTCTTCGGCGCCGGCAAGATGTTCCTGCCGCAGGTGGTGAAATCAGCGCGCGTCATGAAGCAGGCGGTTGCCCACCTGGTGCCCTACATCGAGGAAGAGAAGAAGAAGTCCGGCGCTTCATCCAAGGGCCGCATCGTCATCGCCACCGTCAAGGGCGACGTGCACGACATCGGCAAGAACATCGTCGGCGTGGTGCTCTCGTGCAACGGCTACGAGGTGATCGACCTCGGCGTCATGGTGCCGACCGACAAGATCCTGGCCGCGGCGCGCGAGCACAATGCGGGTATCGTCGGCCTGTCCGGCCTCATCACGCCGTCGCTCGAAGAGATGAGCCATGTCGCGGCCGAGATGCAGCGCCAGGGATTCGACATGCCGCTGCTGATCGGCGGCGCCACCACCAGCCGCGCGCATACGGCGATCAAGATCGCGCCGAACTACGCGCAGGCGGTGGTCTATGTGCCGGACGCCTCGCGCGCCGTCGGCGTGGTGACGAAGCTGCTGTCGGCCGACCAGGCGGAGACCTACAAGGCGGAGATCGCCGCCGACTACGAGAAGCTGCGCGCGCAGCACGGCGCCAAGCAGGGCGTGCCGCTGGTGACGCTGGCGGCTGCGCGCGCCAATCCGATCCGGCTCGCGTACGCGCCGGTGAAGCCGAGGAAGCTCGGCGTCAGCGTGCTGCGCGACATCGACCTCGCCATGCTGGTCGGCTACATCGACTGGGGCCCGTTCTTCCAGACCTGGGACATCGCGGGCGCGTATCCGAAGCTGCTCAACGATCCCAAGGTCGGCGAGGCGGCGCGCAGCGTGCTGGCCGACGGCCACGCCATGCTGCAGCAGATCATCGCCGGCAAGTGGCTGACGGCGAATGCCGTCTTCGGCCTGTTCCCGGCCAACTCGGCGGGCGACGACATCGCGTTCTATGCCGACGAGGCGCGCACCACGCCGCTGATGACCTGGCACGGCCTGCGCCAGCAGCAGGAGCGCCCGGACGGCAAGCCGCAGCAATGCCTGTCCGACTTCGTCGCCCCCGCCGGCACGCCGGACTACGCCGGCGCCTTCGCCGTCACCGCGGGCATCGGCATCGAGAAGAAGCTCGCCGAATTCGAGGCGCAGCACGACGACTACCGCGCCATCATGCTCAAGGCGCTGGCCGACCGCCTCGCCGAAGCCGCGGCGGAATGGCTGCACGAGCGCGTGCGCAAGCATGAGTGGGGCTATGCGCCCGAAGAGCAGTTGTCGAACCACGACCTGGTCGCCGAGAAGTACGCCGGCATCCGTCCGGCGCCCGGCTATCCGGCCTGCCCCGACCATACCGCCAAGGGAGACCTGTTCAAGCTGCTCGATGCGCCGGCCAATGCCGCCATGGGCCTCACGGAGAACTTCGCCATGACCCCGGCGGCCTCGGTGGCCGGCTTCTACCTCGCGCACCCGGACGCGCATTACTTCGCCGTCTCGAAGATCGGCCGCGACCAGCTCGCGGACTGGGCGCAGCGCCGCGGCATCGCCGAGGCGGAAGCCGAGCGCTGGCTGGCGCCGGTGCTGTAGGCAAGGATCGGCGGGGGAGCCGGCAGGCTCCCCCTGCGCTGCCCCTCGGAGGTCGCCCCATGCTTCCATCGAACATGCGCCTTCGCCAGCCCAAACGCGTGGCCGAGCCGGTCGTCGACCTGAATCCCGAGGAGATCGAGCGCAGGCGGCTGGCGCGCTATCGCTGGTACAACACGGTCCAGATTCCGGCGCTGCGGCTGATCGGGTCGCTGCTGCTGGCGTCCGTGGTGTGGCTCTACCAGGCGTTCGTACCCGGTGCGCCGCGGATCGAGTGGGTCGGACCGCTGCTGGTCGCCTACGCGCTGCTCTCGTGGCCGGCGTTGTTCCTGTTCTACCGGAAGACGCCGCGCTTCGATCTCGGACTCTTCTTCCTGCTGTGCGACATCCCGCTGTGGACGCTCGCCATCTACGCCACCGGCGGCGAGAACAGCTGGATCTACATGGTGCTGTTGCTGCGCGTCGTGGACCAGACGCACAGCAGCTTCCGCACGGCGCTGGCGTTCGGGCACCTGGTCACCCTCAGCTACGGGTTGATGCTGGTGTACCTGCAGGTGTTCGAGCACCACCAGCTGGTCTGGCCGCAGGAGTCGGTCAAGCTCTTCTTCATGTATGCGAGCTGCGTCTACGCCTCCTCGGTGGCGAGGGCTGCCGACCGCAACAAGCGCCGGACGGCGGCGACCCTGCGCATGGCGCGCGACCTGGTGTCGCAGGTCAACGAGAAGACCCTGGAGCTCGAGGCTTCCCGCGAGCACATCCTGCGCGCGAAGGTCGCGGCGGAGTCGGCCAACGTGGCCAAGAGCCGCTTCCTGGCGACCATGTCGCACGAGATCCGCACGCCGATGAACGGCATCCTCGGCACGGCGCAGCTGCTGCTGGCGCCGGGTCTCAAGGAGGAGGAGCGCGACGCCTACGCGCGCATCATCATCAACTCCGGACAGACGCTGCTCGCGCTCCTCAACGACATTCTCGACCTGTCGAAGATCGAGGCCGGCAAGTTCGAGTTGCGCAGTTCGCCGTTCCAGCCGGACCAGCTGATCCGGGAAACCGCCGCCTTGTTCGCCGAGTCGGCCGCCGAGAAGGGGCTCCGCGTCGAGGCGGCCTGGCAGGGGCCGCCGGCCGACCGCTACCTCGGGGATGCGGATCGCCTGCGGCAGATGCTCTCCAACCTGATCGGGAACGCCATCAAGTTCACCTGGAAGGGTTCGGTGCGCATCGAAGGCCGGCCGATCGAGGCCGCCGATCATGGCCTGCTGCTGGAATTCAGCGTCGCCGATACCGGCATCGGCGTCCCGGAGGAGAAGCAGGCGCAGCTGTTCCGCGCCTTCTCGCAGCTCGATACCTCGATAACCCGCGAATACGGCGGCTCCGGCCTGGGGCTGTCGATCGTGCAAAACCTCGCGTCGTTGATGCGCGGGGAAGTCGGCGTCAGCAGCGAGCCGGGCGCCGGCAGCCGCTTCTGGTTCCGCGTTCCCGCGCAGCGCGTCGCCGCCGGGCACGCCGCGCCCGCGGCGGCGGACGATGCCGGACCCGCCCCGGAGCGGCGCAGCCTCGACCGGTTCGTGCTGGTGGTCGAGGACAACGCGGTCAATTGCCGCGTGGTCGAAGCCATGCTCAAGCGCTACGGCGTGAGGTTCGAGACGGTCGAGAACGGCCAGCAGGCCGTCGATCGCATCGCGGCGGGCGCGTCGCCCGACCTGGTGCTGATGGATTGCCAGATGCCGGTGATGGACGGCTACGAAGCCACGCGCCGCATCCGCGCATCGGCACAGGCGGCCAGACGTCCGCGCTTCCCGATCGTCGCCCTGACGGCGGGCGCCTTCGAGGAGGATCGCCAACTCGCCGTCGAGGCGGGCATGGACGGCTTCCTGACCAAGCCGATCGCCATGGAGGAACTCGAGGCGGTGCTCGACCGGTGGCTGGGGCCGGGGCGGGCGTGAGGCTGTGGACGCTGCATCCGAGGTATCTCGACCCGCGCGGGCTGGTCGCGCTCTGGCGCGAGGCCCTGCTGGCCCAGGCGGTCATCGCCGGGCAGACGCGCGGCTACCGCCACCACCCGCAGCTGATCCGCTTCCGCGCGGCGTCCGACCCGGCCGCCGCGATCGCCGCCTATCTCCACGCCGTGCACGAGGAATCGCTGCGCCGCGGCTACTCCTTCGACGCGGCGAAGATCGGCGCTGTCGGCGCGGTCGCGCGCCTGACGGCGACGCGCGGGCAGCTCGACTACGAGTGGGAACACCTGCGGCGCAAGCTACGCCAGCGCGCGCCCGAGCGGCTCGACGAGCTGCGGGCCGTGCGGCGCCCGCAGGCCCATCCGCTGTTCCGCGTCGTCCCCGGGGGCATTGCCGATTGGGAGGCGCGGGGCTGACCCGGGCGTGCCGATGTCGTAAGATGGTGCGCCAGACCCCACGGAGACAAGCATGACAGAAGCAGAGAACGACGGCCGCATGAGCTTCGACGAAGCCGCGCACTTCGTGCAGAACCATCCCGATCAAGCCGCCTTCGCCGCCATGCCGGTGTTCGGCGAACGCACCGACAACGAGGAGCAGCGCGCGGAAGGCGCGCGCGTGTTCGTGCTGCAGGCCGACGGCGCCGGCAGCTATCGCATGTACTTCGTCGCCGGGCCGTTCTTCGCCAACGTGTTCGCGGCGAACGAGACCTTCGCTGCCGCCGATATTCCCGAGCGCGCCCGCGAGCTGCGCTTCATGCCGACGCGCTTCGACGAGGAATGGTTGACCGAGCAGGTGCAGATGCTCATCCAGAAGCTGGTGCAGGGTTCCGGCACGGTGCCCTCCGAGATGCCCGACTATTCGTCGGCGCCGGCGCCTGCCGCCGGCGAGACCGTGGTGCCGATCACCATCGTCCGCAAGCCGTGACGGGGGAGGAGACCGAGATGCCGTCGACCCCCGCAGTCAAGATTCCCGCCGCCAAAGGCACCCGCGCGCACGCGCCCGGACCCGACTGGAGCCAGGTGCGCGAGACCGTGCTGATGATCGAACTCGCCGCCGGCCAGGTGGAGGCGGCGATGCGCGAGTCGAACACGTCGGTCGAAGTGCTGACCGACACCTTCACCTCGCTGGCCGAGACGCTGCAGGTCGTCGAGACGGCGATCGGCACGTTGCCCGATACCGTGGGCAACGGCCTGGTGAAGGCGGAGATCGAGGAGAACACGCGAGTCGTCTCCGCGAAGATCCATCAGGCGATCGTCGCCTTCCAGTTCTACGACAAGCTGGCCCAGCGCCTGGCCCACGTCTGCCACAGTCTCGACGGGCTTGCCGACCTGGTCGGCGATGCGCGCCGCATCGGCGAGCCGCAGCAATGGGTCGCCCTGCAGGAACAGGTGCGCTCAAAGTACACCATGGAGGAGGAGCGCGCGATGTTCGACGCCGTGCTGCACGGCGTGCCGGTCGAGCAGGCGCTCGAGCAGTACATGCAGGTGCGGATGAAGGAAGTCGAGGAGAGCGGCGGGGAGGTAGAGCTGTTCTAGGGACGGCTCTATCGGTCAGACGCCCCAGGTGACGGGCTTCTGCCGTCCCAGGGAGATTTCCAGCAGTTCCACCAGGGGGACGATGCGCTGCGCGAGGCCCACGGGCCGCGCGGCCTCGCTCTCCTCGTCCTCGTCGCTGAGCGGGTCGCCGTGCTGCGCCTTGTCCACTGCCGCGGCGGCCTTCAGCCGCGCGACGCATGCGGGCAGCTGCTCGACGGTGATCACGCCGCGCGCGGTCTTGTCCTTGCCCATCAGCTCCATCATGCGGTGCGCGACGTCGTCGAACATCATGATGTCGGGACCGACTTCCGAGCGGAAGGTGATCATGCCAAGGCCTCCTGTTCGAGCCATTCGAGGATGCGCTGGGCCGGCTTGCGCCACTCGCGTTCGAGCATGATGCCGTGGCCCATCGCGGGAAATATCTCCGCCTGGACATTGTAGGTGCGCGCCGTCATCTCGACCAGCGACGAAGGGATCATGTGGTCGCACTCGGCGCCCAGCACCAGCAGCGGCACGCGTGAAATGCGCGACGGGTGCGGCAGGTTGAACAGGGTCATGTCCCAGATCGCGCGGTAGGACTCGGGCTGCGCCATGCGGTAGTAGCGCTTGAGGTCGTCGACCGAGATCGGCTGCGCGAACAGCGCCTCGCGCAGCGTGTCGAACGACACCTGGCCGCCGCCCATCAGCCGGTTGAGGTCCTTCATCAGGCCGGGCCGGCTGAACATCAGGCCGAAGGCCGACGCCATCAGGCCCTGCGGCGGCACCGAGCACAGCAGCACCGCGCCGGCGCAGTCGTGGCGCTCGAGGTATTTCTGCACGACGAAGCCGCCCATCGAGTGGCCGACCAGCACCGGCGGCGCCGGCAGGCTGGCGGCGACGCGGGCGACGTCGCTCACGTAGTCGTCGATCGCCAGGCTGTCGAGGTGCTGGCGGCCGCGGCTGTTGCCGTGGCCGGAAAGGCTCACCGCGTAGGAGGCGAAGCCGGCGGCGGCGAAGAAGGGCAGGAAATGGTCTTCCCAGCACCAGGCGGCCGTGTAGGCGCCGTGCACGAACAGCAGCGGCGCCGCGCGGGCGCGGCCCTGCGGCGCGTGCGCCAGCACTTCAAGGTCTTCGAAACGGGATTGGTTCATGGGGGAGGGTGGTCGGCGCCCATTCTACCCGGCCGCGGCCGCGCGATGGACGCGACTACGCGGCGCTGATGTCGGGCGCCTGGCCGCCGTGCGCCAGGATCTCTTCTGCCTTGGCGATCAGATCATCGCGCTGCTCGTCGCCGAGCCCGATGAGGTGCGAGGCGAGCCAGGGCAGCGAGGCCTGCGGGATCAGGCGCTTCGCCTCGGCGAGGTCGTCGGGCAGCGCGGGATTGTCCGGGCCGATGGCGAGGTGGCGCGCGGTGTCGACGCACAGCCGGCAGATGTTGGCGCGCACGTTGTCGACGCCCTGGATCAGGTGGGTCAGCAGCAGCGGCAGTTCCCAGATCGACGCGCACTTGAGCGTGAGGTCGCGGAAGCGGAAGCCGCAGGCCATCTCCTGCGCCTGCGCGGAGCGCGCGGCGCGGCCGTTCGCCAGCGCGTCGAGCGCGGCCTGCGGCAGGTCGGGAGCGAAAGACCACAGCAGCAGCTCGCCGGTTTCGGCCAGCAGCGTCGCCATGGCGACCTCGTCGGGCGCGATGTCGGCGCGCGCCGAGACCCACAGCACCGAGAGCTGGCTCGCCAGCACGGCGCGCGCTTCGCATGCCGCGAGGCCCGCGCTGTCGGTGTCGGTCTCGGGGCTCTCCTCGAGCATGTCGCGGAAGGCGGTGACGCCGAGCTGGAGCACGGCGGCGAGCGGCGTCGTGGTGTCGCGGCCGAGGCGGCGGCTGCGGCGCTTCTCGGCCTCGCGCAGCAAGCGCAGGCAGAGGAAGGGATCACTGATGGCGATGCCGGCGAGCTCCTTGACGGAAAGCGCGTCGCCCTTGGTCTCCTCGAGCGCGCGGAGCAGCAGCTTGGAGCGCTGCATCGACGGCAGCTCCTGGGCGGTCAGGAAGGCCGCCCATTGGTCAACGCCCCAGTGCTCTTGGTACTCCGTCAGCATCGATAAGGTTCCTCGTGACCCTATGCTTCCCGGGACTCGATCGCCGCGACGCGCGCTTCGTGAATGCGGGCGGGGATGGCGGCCCGGTCGGTGCAGCTGCGGGAGATGGCTCCGGCATCGACCGATTGTACGATAGCCAGCGCGGCGCGCCAGCGTCCCGCCTGAGCGTAGGGTCTTTCGCGCCAGCCGCCGCGGCCGCGGAAATCGGCTTCGCAGGCGCCGAGGATGTGCTCGAAGCGCTCGGGGCGCCGCAGCGCGTCGCAGCGCTCGAGCACCTTGAGGACCGTGGCGGCGCGCAGCTCGTCGACCTTGTGGATGTCGCCGTGATGGCGCGCCGCCAGGCGAGCGACGTCGCGGCACTCGGTCGGCACGCGCAGCCGCTCGCACAATGCGTCGAGCAGCGGCAGGCCGGCGGCCTCGTGGCCGATGTGGCGGGGCAGCACGTCGGGCGGGGTCAGCGCCTTGCCGAGGTCGTGCGTCAGCGCCGCGAAGCGCGCCGGCAGCGCCAGGCCGAGCTCGGCCGCCACGTCGACCACCATCATGATATGGACGCCGGTGTCGATCTCCGGGTGGTAGTCGGCGCGCTGCGGCACGCCGAACAGCGCCTCGACCTCGGGCAGCAGGCGCTCCAGCGCGCCGCAGGCGCGCAGCACGCCGAACATGCGCGACGGCTGCCGCTCCATCAGGCCGCGCGCCAGCTCCTGCCAGACGCGCTCGGGCACCAGGTGGTCGACCTCGTCGCTGTCGACCATGCGCTTCATCAGTTCGAGGGTCTCGGGCGCCAGCGCGAAGTCGGCGAAGCGCGCGGCGAAGCGGGCGACGCGCAGGATGCGCACCGGGTCCTCGCTGAACGCCGGCGAGACGTGGCGCAGCAGCTTTGCCGCGAGGTCGGCGCGGCCGCCGTGCGGATCGATGTATTCCCCGGACTCCGACTTGGCGATGGCATTGATGGTGAGGTCGCGGCGCGCCAGGTCCTCCTCCAGCGTGACGTCGGCGTCGGCGTGGAAGACGAAGCCCTTGTAGCCGGGCGCCGTCTTGCGCTCGGTGCGCGCCAGCGCGTATTCCTCGCCGCTGTGCGGATGGATGAACACCGGGAAGTCCTTGCCGACCGGCCGGAACCCTTGCGCCGCCATGTCCTGCGGCGAGGCGCCGACGACGACCCAGTCGCGGTCCTGCACGGGCAGGCCGAGAAGCTCGTCGCGCACCGCGCCGCCGACCGAATAGACCTTCACGCGGGCGGCGGCAGGTAGGAGGGCGCCACCGCCTCGAGCGGCGTGGCGGCGAGGCCGAAGGGCAGGCTGCAGTCGCCGTCGCAGACGCTGGGCACCTGCATCGAGCGCAGGTTGTCGCGCGACAGCAGGGCGCCGGGCAGCAGTTCCATCATGGTTGCCTGGGCCCAGGCCAGCGTGTCGGGCAAGCCGACGATGGCGCGCCGGTAGCCGCACACCTTGCCGGCGTAGGCGACCAGCTCGCGCAGCGTGTAGCGGCGCGGCCCGCAGAGATCGTAGGACTGCCCGAAGCTCTCCTTGTGCGAAAGGCTGCGCGCGAAGGTCTCGGCGACGTCCTCGACCCAGACCGGCTGGAAGCGGGCGCCGGGGCGGGCCAGGGGCACGACGGGAAAGTACCTGAGCAGCCGCGCGAACAGCGTGAGGAAGGAGTCGCCGCGCCCGAAGATCACCGAAGGCCGGAACACCGTGACCGCCACCGTCGGCGGCACCGCGAAGGCCGCGGCCTCGCCGGCGGCCTTGGAGCGCAGGTAGCCGGAGGGCGCGCGCGCGTCGGCGTGGAGCGCCGACATGTGGAGCATGCGCCTGACGCCGGTACGCTGCGCGACGCGGACGATCAGCTTCGGCAGCTCGACGTGCGCGCGGGCGAAACCGGCGCCGTACGGACTTCCCTCGCCGCCCTGCAGGACGCCGACCAGGTTGATCACGGCGTCCTTGCCGGCCATCATCAGCTCGAGCTTGTGCTCGTCGAAGACGTCGGCCTCCTCGACCGTCACGGTAGGCAGCACCAGCAGGTGCTTGGCGCGTTCGTAGCGGCGCGTCGGCACGTGGACGTTGATGAAGTCCCGAGCCAGCCGTTCCGCGAGATGGGTTCCGACGAACCCGGCGCCGCCGATCAGCAGGATGTTCACGGCAGGTCGCTGGCCCCCGAATCGTTGCTGCCGCGCGGGCCGACGATGCCGAGCCGGCTCTTCAGCGACTGCGGCTTCTCGCTGAACAGCGCCGCGTAATAGACGGAGTTGCTCATCACCTTCTTGACGTAGTCGCGCGTCTCGTTGAAGGGGATGGTCTCGGCGTAGATGGCGCCTTCCAGCGGCCGGTCGCCGCGCCACTTGCGCGCGCGCCCCGGTCCCGCGTTGTAGGCGGCGGAGGCTAGCACCGGGTGGTCGTCTAGGCTGTCGAGCACCATCTTCAGGTAGTTCGTGCCGAGCGTGACGTTGGTGTCCATTTCCACCACGCGCCCGGGGTGATAGCCGACCATGCCGATCTTGCGCGCCACCCAGCGCGCGGTGGCCGGCATCAGCTGCATCAGGCCCTTGGCGCCGACGCCCGAGCGCGCCGTCGTGATGAAGCGGCTCTCCTGGCGCATCAGGCCGTAGATCCAGCCGCTGTCGAGCGCCAGCTCGCGCGCCTTGGGATCGACATACTCGCGGAAGGGCGCCAGGTAGCGCAGGCCGAAGTCGTGCTGGACCTGGGTGCGGTCGGCGGTGGCGATGGCGCGGTCATAGACGTCGGCGCGGCGGGCGAACTCGGCGGCCGCCAGCAGCTGGCGGTCGTCCATGTTGCGCACCGTCCAGTTCCATTCGCGCACGCCCTCGATGCGGATGTCGAAGCGGATCAGCGCCAGCGCGCGGCGCAAGCCCGGATTGGCGGCGGCCTGGGCCAGTTCCTCCGGCGTCGGCGGCGCGGCCTGGGGCGGCACGGTGATGGCGCGGCCGAGTTCCTCGTCGGCGAGGTTGCTGTAGAAATTGGGGCGCCCGCCGATCGACAGGTAGAGCGCCTTGGCCTGCTCGGGATGGCCCTGCGCGGCGAGCGCGCGGGCGCGCCAGTAGATCCAGGTCGGATCGGCGGCGAGTTGCGCCGGCATCTGTTCGATGGCGCTGCGCACGGTGTCCCAGTCGCGCACGCGCAGCGCGGAGCGCACCTTCCAGGCGATCTGCTCGTCCGACAGCTGCAGCGGCCCCGCCTGTGCGGCGCGCGCGTACCAGGGCAGCGCGTCGGGACTCAGGCGCAGCGCGGCTTGCCAGGCCAGCTGCCCCCAGGCGTAGGCGCGGTCGGCGGGGCTGAAGCTCTTCTCGACGTCCTGCCACTGCGTCGCGGCGGCGGCGGGATCGCTCCTGGCCATGCGGATGACGGCGAACAGCGCCATCTCGCGGCCCACCCGCGTGGCGGCGAAGTTGGCCGGACGCTTGGCGAGCCAGCGTGCCGGCTTGTCGGCCACCGCCTCGAGCGTCTTCGGCGACGGGGCCTGGCCCAGCGGCAGGTAGTTGGCGAAGCGCTTCGCTTCGCGCAGCTTGTTGGCTCCCAGCAGGCGGCGGACGCGCTGCCAGACGTCGTCCGCATCGAGGCGGCCGGCGGAGATCAGCTGCTCCATCAGCGGCACGCAGGAATCGGGCATGTCGAGCAGCGAGAACCACAGCGGACGCGCTTCGTCGAGCGCGGCGGCGTCATGCTGGACGGCGAGCCGTGCCTGCAGCGCGTAGCAGGAGAGTTCGTTGTCCGGCTGCGCGAGCTTCGGGTACTCCTGCTGGAAGGTGTCCCACGCGCCCTGCTTGCCGAGCCAGCGCAGCCAGTCGCCGCGCAGCTTCTCGGCGATGTAGGAGCCCGACTCGCGGGCCAGGAAAGCCGGCACGCCGTCCGCCTGATTGTCCTCGAGCTTGAGGCGCAGCTGCCAGTACTCGGCCCACGGCTCCAGCTCGTTGCCCTTCAGCGCCTCGACGCTGCGCGCCAGGCGCGCTCGCTCGCCGTTGCGGAACGCCTCGCGCGCGGCGAGGAACTGGTCTTCGGCGGAAGGGTTCGCGAAGGCCAGCAGTGGAACGAAAAACAGTATGGGGAACAGGCGTTTCATCGGGTATCTTTGCGGCACAGCTTCCATCAAGTTAGCACATGAGCGACCCGCTCCGGCCGGCGGAACAGCCCGCCAATAACGCAGCAAATCGGGACGACGATGACATGGCGGCGCGCGCGCGCCTGCGCCGCGAAAGGATCGCCGCGCGGCAGGCGCTGCCGCCCGGCGAGCATGCGCGCCTGTCGGCCCTGCTGGAAAGCCACCTGGAGCGCGAGCTGGTGCGCCGGCCTGCCGGCGTGCTGGCCTTCTGCTGGCCGATACGCGGCGAGTTCGACGCGCGCCCGCTGGTGGGCAGGCTGCTGGGGAGGGGGTGGAGGGGATGCATGCCGGTGGTCGAGGCGCTCGCGGCGCCGATGTCCTTCAGGCCGTGGACGCCGACGGCCGCCATGGACGTCGATCCGTACGGTATTCCGATCCCGGCGGGCGCGACACTGTCGCCGCCGCCGGACATCGTGCTGCTGCCGCTGGTGGCTTTCGATGCGCGCGGCTACCGGCTCGGCTACGGCGGCGGCTATTTCGACCGCACCCTGGCCGCGCTGTCGCCGCGGCCGGCGGCATGGGGGGTGGGATTCGAGCTGGCGCGCGCGGCGGACCTGCGCCCGCAACCGCACGACGTCGCGCTGGACCTGATCGTCACCGAACTCGGGGTCGCCGCGGAAAAGGCCTAACAGGCGGAAAAAGTCCGCGTTTGGCGGTATTGCGGGATTGCCGGTTGACGCCGATCATGGCAAGGTGTCCGCAAACCCCGACAATGCCTGCAACGTGAGCCAGCCCTTCCCCCTCGTAACCCTGCTGCCGGCGACCGACGGCCGCAATGCATGGGCCGCGCTGCTGCTCGACTGCGTGCCGCCCGATGCGGCGGCCGTCGCGCGCATGCTCGGCGAATTCGGCCTCGCCGAGGCGCTCGGTCCGCTGCCCTGCGTGCTGAGCGTCGCCGAGCCGGCCGCGCTGGCGCCGGCGCTGCCGGCCGCCCGCATGGTGCTGCGGCTGCCGGTGGCGCTGTGCTGCGATGCGGCCCGGGCCGACGAGCTGCAGTCCCTGCGCGCGCGCGGGTACCGCCTGATGGCCGACGGCCTGCCCGCGGCGGGAGCCATCCTCGACGACGCGATCCAGGCCTTGTGCGTCGCCTGCCCCGCCCACGGCGTACCGGCCGGGCTGGGCGCCTGGCTTGCCCGGCTGCCCGGTCCGCACCTGGCGCTCGGCGGCGATCCCGCCGTCCACGCCGGCGCCTGCCATTTCCAGTGGCTGGCGGGCTTCCCGCCCGATCGTCCGCATGGCCATCCGGCGCCGCGGGCAGCCGATGCTCCCAACCGCCTGCTGCTGCTCGAACTCCTCGCCAAGGTCGCCAACGACGCCGACTCGCACGAGATCGAGGCGACCATCAAGCGCGACCCGCAGCTGTCCTACTATTTGCTCAAACTGGTGAACTCCGTCGGCTTTTCCCTTACCGCGAAGATCACCAGCTTCAACCAGGCGATCACCCTGCTGGGACGGCGCCAGCTCCAGCGCTGGCTGCAGCTGCTGCTCTACGCGCGCACCAGCGAAGGCGAGCGGGCCAGTGCGCTGCTGCCGCGCGCCGCCATGCGGGCGGGACTGACCGAGGCGCTGTGCCGCGTCCGGGGCGGCGCCCGCGACGCGCAGGACCGCGCCTTCATGGCCGGCATGTTCTCGCTGCTCGACCGCCTGTTCGGCATGCCGATCGCCGAGATCATCGCGCCGCTCAACCTGGCCGACGACGTGGCGGCCGCGCTCACCGGGAAGGGCGGCGCCTTTGCCGCGCTGCTGCGCGCGGTGGCGGCCAGCGAGGATGGCGCGGGGCGCGACGAGCTGCAAGCCGCCCTCGCCGACGCCGGCATCGACAACGAGGCCTGGGCGCGCTGCCTGGCGTCGGCCTGCGGCTGGGCCGTCCAGGTGAGCTGCGAGGCGTAGCGATGACGGATGCCGCCGGGGCCGACGACTTCCTGCGCATCGAGGAGATTGCGCGCGGGCTGGCCACGGGCGGCAACGGCCTCGAGCGGAGTGCGCGGGAACTGCTGTTCCACGCTTCCCGCCTGCGTGAGCGCTGGCGCCAGCAGGCGCATATCCTCGATCGCATCCAGGAATCCATCATCACCCTGGACCTCGACGGCTACATCACCGGCTGGAACCGCGGCGCCGAGCGGCTGTTCGGCTACGGCGCGGCCGAGGTGATCGGCAAGCACATCCTCTTCCTGTATGCCGACCCGGAGGACGAGGACACCAGCTTCCAGGACGTCTTCCTCGAGCACGGCGGCCGCGAGATGGAGGTGCGCCGGCGCCGCAAGTCGGGCGAGGTGTTCTGGGCCAGCCTGCAGCTCTCGCTGGTGCGCGACGCCGAGGGCGACCCCACCGGCGTCATCGGTTACCTGTCGGACATCACCGACCGCATCGCCGCGCAGGAGACGCTGCGCCTGCATGCGCGCATCTTCGAGCACAGCGAGGACGGCATCCTCATCACCGACGCCGCCGGCAACATCGTTTCGGTCAACCGCGCCTTCACGCGCATCACCGGTTACGCGGAAGCGGAGGCGGTCGGCCAGACGCCGCGGCTGCTGCGCTCGGGGCTGCACAGCCGCGAGTTCTACGAGGAAGTGTGGCGGCGCATCGAGGTCGAGGGCCGCTGGCAGGGCGAGATCCAGGACAAGCGCAAGGACGGCGAGATCTATCCGACCTGGGTGTCGATCAGCGCGGTCAAGAACGTCGCCGGCAAGGTCACCCACTACTTCTCGATCTTCTCCGACATCACCGAGCGCAAGCGCGCCGAGGAGCGCATCCACTATCTCGCCTACTACGATGCGCTCACCGACCTGCCGAACCGCGCGCTGTTCTACAAGCTGGTCGACCAGGCGCTGGTGGAGGCGCGGCGCAACCGCCAGCACGGCGCGCTGCTGTTCATCGACCTCAACCGCTTCAAGCCGATCAACGACACGCTCGGCCACAGCATCGGCGACCGCCTGCTGCAGCAGATCGGCCTGCGCCTGCGCGAGGCGCTGCGCAACGAGGACGTGGTGGCGCGGCTGGGCGGCGACGAGTTCGTCGTCGCGCTGTTCGACATCGCGCGGCGCGACCACGCCGGCATCGTGGCGCAGAAGCTGCTGGCCGCGCTCGATCCGCCGTTCGTCATCGGCGAGCACGAGCTGCGCGTCGGCGCCGCCATCGGCATCAGCGTCTACCCGCAGGACGGCTTCGACACCGAGACGCTGCTGCGGCTGGCCGACATCGCCATGTACCGCGCCAAGCAGAGCGGCGAGGACGGCTACGCCTTCTACAGCCACGAGATGAACCAGCGCTCGCTCGACCGGCTGCGCACCGAGAACGAGCTGCGCCATGCCGTCGAGCGCGGCGAGCTGCTGCTGCACTACCAGCCGAAGATCGACATCGCCAGCGGCCGCATCGTCGGCGCCGAGGCGCTGGTGCGCTGGCGCCATCCCGAGCGCGGCATGGTGCCGCCGGGCGAGTTCGTGCCGGTGGCGGAGGAGTCCGGCATCATCATGCAGATCAGCGCCTGGGTGCTGGAGGCGGCCGTCGAGCAGGCGCGCGCCTGGCAGCAGGCGGGGCTGCGGCCGGTCAAGATCGCCGTCAACCTCTCCGCGCGCGACTTCTCGCCGGCACTGCCCGAGCGCATCGACGCCATCCTCGCGACCAGCGGCCTGGCGCCCGAGTGGCTGGAGCTGGAGATCACCGAGAGCATGCTGATGCACAGCGCGGAGCGCGTCATCGGCATGATGGATGCGCTGACGCGGCGCGGCATCGGCCTCTCGCTCGACGATTTCGGTACCGGCTACTCGAGCCTGTCCTACCTCAAGCGCTTCCCGATCGACACCCTGAAGATCGACCGCTCGTTCATCGATCACATTCCCGCTGACCCGAACGACTGCGCCATCGCCGGCGCCATCGCCAGCATGGGCAAGCAGCTCGGCCACAAGGTGATCGCGGAAGGCGTCGAGACGGCGGAGCAGCTGACCTTCCTGCGCGGCGTCGGCTGCGACGAGTTCCAGGGCTACCTGTTCTCGCCGCCGGTGGATGCCGGGCAGTTCACCGCGATGCTGCGCGAGGACCGGCGCCTGGCGCCGGCGCCGGGCCCGCTGGTATAGGGAGCCGGCTGCGCCCGGCCGACTAGGCGGGCAATTCGCCGTGCGGCGCTTCCGACGGCAGTCGCAGCTGGAAGACCGTCTTGCCGTCGCCGCACTGCACGTCGATCGTGCCGCCGTGCAGTTCGGCAATGGACTTGGTGATGGCCAGCCCCAGCCCGGCGTTGTCGTCCTGTCCGCCGGTGCGCGAGGGATCGAGGCGATAGAGCCGCTCGAATATCCGGGCGCGCTGTTCGTGGGGAATCTCCGGACCCGGATTGGTGACCGCCAGTGCGACCCAGCCGGGCATCGCGGCGTCGATGCCGATGCGGACCGCCTGCCCGCGCGCCGTATAGCGCAGGGCGTTCGAGATGAGATTGGAAAGCGCGCGCCGCAGCAGCAGGCGATCGGCCGCGACCCGCGCGCTTCCCGATTGCTCGAGGCGGACCTCGCGCTCGCTGGCGAGCGGCGCATAGAACTCGATCAGGGCGGCGACCTCGTCGGCCATCTCGAGCGGTTCGCGCTGCGGCGCGACCAGCCGGTTGTCGGCCTTGGCCAGGAACAGCATGTCGGAGATCATGCGCGACAGCCGCTGGCATTCCTCCTCGTTGGCCTGCAGCGCCGCCCGGCATTCCGCGAGATTGGCGTCGCCGTCGAGCGTCACCTGGGTCTGCAGCAGCAGGTTGTTGATGGGCGTCCGCAGTTCGTGGGCGAGATCGTCGGAGAACTCGGTGAGGCGACGGAAGGAATCGTTCAGGCGTGCCAGCATGGTGTTGAACGAGACCACCAGTTCCTGGAGCTCCCGCGGCACGTTGTCGGCGGCGAGCGGTCGGTCGAGCGCCTGCGCCGAGATGGCCGCAACCTGTGCCGAGACTTTCCGCAGCGGCGCCAGTCCGTGCCGCACCACGACCCAGCCCAGCCAGCCGAGCGCAAGCCCGATCTGCACGATGCCGAACCAGAGGAATTCCTCGAATTCGCGCAGGTAGGCCTGGTCCTCGCTGATGTCGAGCGCGATGCCCACCAGCGCCGAACGGCCGCCGGGGATGCCGAGCGGGAAGCGCGCGGCAGCGATGCGGAAGGTGCGCTCGTCGGGCTTCCAGATCGCCGGCTGCGGCTGGCCGAGCTCCGCGCCGCGTGCGAGGTGATCGACCACCGCCTGGTCGCCCGCCGAGAACAGCACGCCGCGGTCGTCGCTGACCAGCACCACCATGCCTGGGTGGCCGAAAGCCGTGTCGCGCAGGCGCAGCGGCAGGGCGGCCATGTCCGCGGCGGTATGCGCCGACCCCAGGATGTCGCGCACCAGGCTGATCTTGCCGTCGAGTTCCTCGCGGTCGTTGTCGAGGAAGCGCGCATTGCCGGCGCGCACGAACAGGACGCCGGCGACCAGCAGCACCGCCGCGGTCGACAGCGCCAGCAGGATGCTCATGCGCGCCGTCAGGGAGATCGGCGGCCTCACGCCTCGGGCGCCTCAAGCACGTAGCCGACGCCGCGCACGGTGCGGATGAGCCGCGGCTCGAATTCGTCGTCGATCTTTGCCCGCAGGCGGCTCATGGCGACGTCGACCACGTTGGTGCCGCTGTCGAAGTTCATGTCCCACACCTCGGAGGCGATCAGCAGGCGCGGCAGCACTTCTCCGGTCCGCCGCATCAGCAGTTCGAGCAGCGCGAATTCCTTGGCCGTCACCTCGATGCGCCGCCCGGCGCGCGCGACGCGCCGCCTGACAAGGTCGATTTCGAGGTCGGCGACGGCGAGCCGGTCGAGCGCCTGCACCGGCTGCCCGCGCCGCAGGCGCGCCCGGATGCGCGCGAGCAACTCGGTGAAGGCGAAGGGCTTGACCAGGTAGTCGTCGGCACCGAGCTCCAGGCCCTTGACGCGATCCTCGACGTGGTCGCGGGCGGTGAGGAACAGCACCGGCACCTGGTTGCCCGCGGCGCGGATGCCGCGCATCACCTCCCAGCCGTCGATGCCCGGCAGCATGACGTCCAGCACGATGAGGTCGTAGCGTTCGCTGAGCGCCATGTGCAGGCCGTCGCGTCCGTCCGCCGCCACGTCCGCCGCGAACCCGGCCTGCAGCAGCCCGCGCTTCAGGTAGTCACCCGTCGTCGGCTGGTCCTCGATGATGAGAATTCTCATGGCAGTTCCCGCTGCTGCGGCCGATCGTCCGGCCGCCAACATTGCAGATCTGTAATGGACGAGCAAAGCAATTGTGGGAGTTCGCCCAATAGCATCGCGCCATCACTGTACCAAAGTCAAAGGAGGCGCATCGTGGAGATCAGTTGGCGCGACCTGCTGACCGTGATGCACGGCATGGGCTTCGGCGCGCTGTTCATGCTCGCCTTCAGCGGCGCCATCGCCGAGCTGTACCGGATGTCTGCCCCTGGCGCCCCGGCGGCGCCGAGCGCGCGCGACCGGGCGCTGCTGCGCATCTACCTGGCGGCGATGGTTGTCCTGGCCTGGCTTGCGGTCCTCTCCGGCGCCTACGTCGTCTATCCCTGGTATCGCGCGATTCCGCCGGCCGGCACCGCGGACCTTTCCCTGTTTCCCCAGAAGCTCCTGCTGTCGAGCCCGACCACCAGCGGCTGGCACAGCCTCGGCATGGAATGGAAGGAGCACGTCGCCTGGATCGCCCCGATCGCCATGACCATGGTCGCCTACGTCCATGCCAGGTACGGCGCGGCCCTCGGCCGGCATGCCGGACTGCGCAAGCTGGTCCTCGCGTTCGCCGTCGCGGCCTTCTTCGCCACCGGTGTGGCTGGTGCGTTCGGCGCATTTCTCAACAAGTACGCCCCGGTTCGTGGCGGCGCCACCATCCACATCATGACGGGAGACTGACATGGCCGAGGCGACCCCGATCGAACTGCCCAATGGCGCCGCGGCCGCGGCCCTCTTGGCCGCCGGCATCGGCTGCGCCGCCCTCGGCGTGTTCGCCCTGCTGGGCGACGCCTTCCCCGGCATCGCCGGCTTCTTCAAGTTCTACGTGCCGACGGGGCCGCTCTCCGGCGTCAGCGTCTCGGCCATCGCCGTCTGGCTGGCCTCCTGGTTTTCGCTGGACAACTCCTGGGCCGGCCGGGATGCGGATATCGCCAGGGTGGGCGTGGCGGCGCTGGTTCTGCTGGCGGCCGGCTTCGCGCTGACCTTTCCGCCAATCATGGATCTGCTGCAAGGCAAGTGAGCCGCCTTGACAGCCATTATCGGGAGAACACCAAATGACGACGAATCGACCCCTGCGCAGCCTGAGATTCGCACTTGCGGTCGGCATTCCCCTGCTGGCCGCCGGGGCGGCGCTCGCCGGCCCGCCTTTCATGACCGACGATCCGGAGCCGCTGGAGACGGGCCATTCCGAAGGCTACGTCTTCTCGACCTACGACAAGGCACCGGACGGCAGCAAGACGACGCAGTTCCCGGCCTTCGAGTTCAACCACAGCCCGGCCGATGACGTCCATCTGCACATGATGGTGCCGTTCACCAGCCTCTCTCCGACCGACGGCACCGATCGGCAACACGGTCTCGGCGACGTCGAGTTGGGCGTCAAGTACCGCTTCGTGCACGAGACCGACAGCCATCCGCAGGTCGGCATCTTCCCGATGCTGGAACTGCCGACCGGCAATAACGACAAGGGGCTGGGGAACGGCCGGGCATGGGGAACCTTCCCGCTCTGGATCCAGAAGAGCTTCGGCGACTGGACCACCTACGGCGGCGGCGGCCGCGCCTTCAACAGCGCGCCCGGCATGCGCAACTACAACTTCGGCGGCTGGCTGCTCCAGCGCAAGGTCACCGACAGCCTGGTGCTCGGCGGCGAGTTGTTCACCCAGGGCCCGGCGGCGGAGGATGCCCAGCACGCGACCTTCTTCAACCTCGGCGGCTATTACAACGAGATCAAGGCATGCGGCAACTGCAGCCTGCTGTTCCGCGTCGGCCATACGATTTCGGGCGAGAAGCACACCGGCGCCTACCTCGGCCTGTACTGGGAATGGGGCGGCGACGAGGCCGCCAAGTAACGGGTCAAGTATTCGTGATAGACAGGGAACACCCCCTTGTTTGCTCAAATCCAGACGGCACCGGGTGGTTCGGCGCCGCCTCCACCTGATGGGAGATTGTCATGAAGAAATCGTTCTCCGCGCGCAACGCGCTTCTGGTCGGCGGCTGCCTGATGGCCCTCAGCGGACTTTCCCTTGCCGACAGCGACTGGCTCAAGGGAACCGTCGACGAGAAGCTCGCCAAGCTGGCCGACATCCAGCCGGGCCTCGGCACGGTGATGATGGAATACAGCGCCCGCTTCACCAACGCCTACTACGCCGCCCACGGCGGCAACTGGGGGCTCGCCGACTACATGATCAAGGAAATGCCGGAGATCCAGGAGGTCGGCGAAAACACGCGGCCGAAGCGCGCCGAGGCGCTGAAGGAATTCGAGTCGAAGCACCTGAGCGAGCTGCAGAAGGCCGTCAGCGCGCAGGACATCAAGGCTTTCGACACCGCCTTCCAGGACGCCACCAAGGCCTGCAACGAATGCCACCACAAGGCGCACTTCAACTTCATCAACTACCAGCTTCCGGCATCGGCGCCGACGCCGCTCAAGCTGACGAAGTGACGGGCGGCAGCGCACGGGTCCCGCAGGCCGCGGGTGCGCCCCGCCCGCGGTCGGGGATCTTGCCGCTGCCGACCCGGCGCGACCCTGCGTGACGCGCTAAAGCGCCGCCGCCATGCGCTCCAGCGCGGCCTCCAGCAGCGCGCGGCGGCAGCCGAAGTTGAGGCGCACGTAGCCGGGCGCGCCGAAGTCGGCGCCATCGGACAGGCCGACGCCGGCGGCTTCGAAGTGCCGCTGGGGGTTCGCGACGCCGAGGCCGCGCGCGTCGATCCAGGCCAGGTAGGTGGCTTCGACCGGCGTCATCGACAGCTGCGGCTGGGCGGCGACGAAGCGCTCGACCAGCCGCGCGTTGCCGCGCAGGTAGCCGAGCAGTTCCTGCCGCCATGGGCCGCCTTCGCGCAGCGCCGCCTCGCAGGCGACCAGGCCGAGGTTGTTCACGTGCGGCACGATGCCGTTCATGGCGTCGCGGAAATCGCGGCGCAGCCGCGCGTCGGGGATGACCGCGAAGGCGCAGCCGAGTCCCGGGATGTTGAAGGTCTTGGACGGCGCCATCAGCGTGATGCTGCGCTTCGCCGCCGCCTCGGACAGTGCGGCGAAGGGCCGGTGGCGGCGCTCGGGGTCGAGGATCAGGTCGCAGTGGATCTCGTCGGAGCAGACCACGAGGTCGTGCTTCTCGGCCAGCGCGAAGACCTGCGCCAGCTCATCCTCCTGCCAGGCGCGCCCCACCGGGTTGTGCGGATGGCAGAGCAGCAGCAGGCGCGGCCGCGCGCTGCGCAGCACGGCGTCGACGCCGGCCCAGTCCCATGCCCAGCCCTGCTCGTCGCGCACCAGCGGCGCGCTCACCGCGCGGCGTCCCGAATGGCCGGGCGCGGAAAGGAAGGGCGGATAGATCGGCGTCGCGGTGAATACCGCATCGCCGTCGCTGCCGGTGGCGCGGCAGGCGATGTGCAGGCCGCTGACGAGGCCGGGCAGCCAGACCAGCCAGTCGGGATCGATCGGCCACGCGTACTCGCGTTCCAGGTGTTCGGCGACGGCGGCGACCAGCGAGGGCCAGGGGTGGCCGTAGCCGAAGACGCCGTGGTCGACGCGCCGGCGCAGCGCTGCCAGCACGGCGGGCGGCGCCGCGAAGTCCATGTCGGCGACCCACAGCGGGATGACGTCGCGCCCCGCGTACCGGTTCCACTTGATGCTGTCGCGGAATTCGCCGCCGGCGCGATCGATGGGGCGGTCGAAGTCGAACATGATGCCTATCCGAGGAACAACGGGTAGGCCGGGTTCCGCGATTCGTCCCAATGGCGGTAGCCGAGGCTCTTCAGGAAGGCGTGGAACTGCTTCATCTCCTTCGGCGGCACCTGCATGCCGACCAGCACGCGGCCGTAGTCGGCGCCGTGGTTGCGGTAGTGGAACAGGCTGATGTTCCAGCCGGCGCTCATCCGGCCGAGGAAGTTCGCCAGCGCGCCGGGGCGTTCGGGGAACTCGAAGCGATAGAGCAGTTCGTGGTCGACCTGCGGCGCATGGCCGCCGACGACGTGGCGGATGTGCAACTTGGCCATCTCGTCGTCGGTGAGGTCGAGCGTCGGGTAGCCGTTGCGGCGCAGCTCGGCGATCAGCTTCTTCGCCTCGCCGCGATGGGCGATCTGCATGCCGACGAAGACGTGCGCTTCGGCGGCGTCGTAGTAGCGGTAGTTGAACTCGGTGATGTTACGCGTGCCGATCAGCTCGACGAACTTCTTGTAGGCGCCGGGCGTCTCGGGCAGCGTGACCGCCAGCACGGCCTCGCGCTGCTCGCCCACCTCGGCGCGCTCGGCGACGAAGCGCAGGCGATCGAAGTTCATGTTGGCGCCGGAGGCGACGGCGACCAGCGTCTGGCCGCGGGTCTTGTGCGCCTTCGCCCACTTCTTGGCGCCCGCCACCGCCAGGGCGCCGGCCGGCTCGAGGATGGAGCGCGTGTCCTCGAACACGTCCTTGATGGCGGCGCAGATCTCGTCGGTGTCCACCAGCACCATGTGGTCGACGTGTTCGCGGCAAAGGCGGAAGGTCTCCTGGCCGACGTACTTCACGGCGGCGCCGTCGGCGAACAGGCCGACCTGGTCGAGGCGAATCCGCTTGCCGGCCCGCAGCGACTGGTCCATGGCGTCGGCGTCGATCGCCTCGACGCCGATGATCTTGGTCGCCGGCCGCAGCCGCTTGATGTAGGCGGCGACGCCGGAAATCAGGCCGCCGCCGCCGACGGTGCAGAACACCGCGTCGATCGGCTCGGGATGCTGGCGCAGGATCTCCATGCCGATGGTGCCCTGGCCGGCGATCACCTCCGGATCGTCGTAGGGATGGACGAAGGTGAGCTTGCGCTTCTTCTCCAATTCAAGCGCCGCCGCATAGGCCTCGTCGTAGGACTCGCCGGCGAGCACCACCTCGACCATGTGGCGGCCGTGCTTCTTCACGGCGTCGATCTTGATCTGCGGCGTGGTGGTGGGCATCACGATGACGGCGCGGCAGCCGATCTTGTGCGCCGACAGCGCCACGCCCTGCGCATGATTGCCGGCGGAGGCGGCGATGACGCCGCGCTTCCTCTGCGCCGCCGTCAGGTGCGCCATCTTGTTGTAGGCGCCGCGCAGCTTGAACGAGAACACCGGCTGCATGTCCTCGCGCTTGAGCAGCACGCGGTTGCCGGTGCGGGCGGAAAGCCCGGCGGCGACCTCCAGCGGCGATTCGATGGCGACGTCGTAGACGCGGGCGTTGAGGACTTTCTCGAGATAGTCGGGATGCATGGGCGTACGGCGGTACAGGCTCGGCAGCGCAGGGTAACATGCGCCGATGGAATGGTTAATGCGCCCCGACGTCGGCCTGGCAGGCCTCTTCCTCTCGAGCTTCCTGTCCGCGACGCTGCTGCCCGGCGGCTCCGAGGCGCTGCTGTTCGCCGTGCTGCGCATCCATCCGGAGCAGGCGGCGGCGGCACTGCTGCTGGCGACCCTCGGCAACACCCTCGGCGGCATGACCACCTACGGCATGGCGCGGCTGCTGCCGCAGAAGCTGGCCGAGCGTCCGGTCGCCATGGCGCGGCGCTGGGGCTCGCCGGTGCTGGCGCTCGCCTGGGCGCCGGTGATCGGCGACCTGCTGTGCGCCGCAGCCGGCTGGCTGCGCCTGCCCTGGCTTCCCAGCGCGCTGTGGATGGCCATGGGCAAGGGCTTGCGCTACGGCGGCGTGCTTTGGCTGGCCGGGCATGTGCCCATCGCGGTGTTCACCGCGGCGATTTGACAGACGCGCCATGCGCGCTTAATCTTCGACGGTGCGCCGAGTTGAACTCAGCTTGCGGGCGCCTAATAAATGCGGCTAAAGCGAGGAGTCCGAACCCGGTCCGCGCTTTCCAGCCGGCCGGGTTTTGTTTTTGCAGAGAAGAACGATGGCGAGTGGCACCGGTGTGGGCATCGTGGAATCGAAGCGCGCGCGCTTCGACGAGCCGCTGCGCCTGCGCTCGGGCGCGACGCTGCCCGGCTTCGAACTCGCCTACGAGACCTACGGCACGCTGAACGCCGCGAAGTCGAATGCCATCCTCGTCTGTCACGCGCTGTCGGGGCACCAGCATGTCGCCGGCTGCCATGCCGACGCGCCGAACAACGTCGGCTGGTGGGACAACATCGTCGGCCCCGGCCGCCCGCTGGATACCGACCGCTTCTTCGTCGTTGGCCTGAACAACCTGGGCGGCTGCCACGGCTCGACCGGGCCGGCCTCCACCAACCCGGCGACCGGTCGGCCCTGGGGGCGCGACTTCCCGATCGTCACCGTCGAGGACTGGGTGGATGCGCAGGCGAAGCTGGCCGACCGCCTGGGCATCGACCGCTGGGCGGCCACCATCGGCGGCAGCCTCGGCGGCATGCAGGCGATGCAGTGGACGATCCAGTACCCGTCGCGCGTCGGCCATGCGCTGGTGATCGCCGCGGCACCGAAGCTTTCCGCCGAGAACATCGCCTTCAACGAAGTGGCGCGGCAGGCGATCCTCTCCGATCCCGACTACCTCGCCGGCAAGCGGCCCGAGCGCGGCCTGCGGCTGGCGCGCATGCTCGGCCACATCACCTACCTGTCCGATGACCAGATGGCGGACAAGTTCGGGCGGCGCCTGCGCCACGGCGAATACAAGTACGGCTTCGACGTCGAGTTCGAGGTCGAGTCCTACCTGCGCTACCAGGGCGACAAGTTCGCCGGCTGGTTCGACGCCGATACCTACCTGCGC
>DASVZD010000336.1:0-8451 GCA_036391815.1 Rhodocyclaceae bacterium | reverse complement strand
AAAGCGCAGCATCAGGATGGCGCCGGCTCCCAGCGCAATCGCGATCCAAAGGCTCTGATGCATTTCGTGTCCGATGCCGGCGCGCTTTCCGGCGCCGTAAAGCTGCGCGATGCTGGGCGGGAGCGCCAGCAGGACGCCCATCAGCGACATCAGCACGGTGGCCTGGACGGAACTGCCGATGCCGACCGCGGCGAGATCGACGGCCGACAGGCGGCCCGCCATGGCGGTATCGAACACGCCGTTCGCCACCACCGCGAGCTGGGCGACGAGCACCGGCCACGCCAGGCGCGCCAATTCGCGAACGGGGGATTGCTGCTGCGACATGGCGCGAGTATGGCCGATATGCCGCGGTACTGCCATTGCCGGCGCGGCAAATACCGGTCTTCCGCGCATCGGCCGCGCCGGGCTTTACCGGATCGGGCCGCCGTCCGGCCGCAGCCTAGTCCGCAAGCCGCTCGCAGCAGACCCGGAACTCGAGCTCGCCCCGCCGGCATAGCATCGGGAGCTTGCCTTGGGCGACCAGGGCGCGCAAGAGTGCGAGGGCATCGTGCTGCTCGGAGAAGCTTCGCTGCGACAGGCGGGTGCCGTCGGGGAAGCAGGTTTCGCAATGGTTTTGGGCGGCGTTCATGGGATTGGCGGCATTGGCTGGGCTGCACATGCCGGTGATTATGCGGGACCGCCGCGGCCGATCCGACTCAGGCTATTTATCGCCGTATAAATGCCGAAGTCATGGCCGGCGCGGCTTGCCCGCGATGGCGACGAGGCCATTGGGCGGCATCGGCATTCCGTCCGGGTTTCGCCTATGGCCTAAGGAATATTTCCTGCGGCGATGCCCGCCAGCCGCGGGTTTGCAGGTGCGGGGCGGAAGCATTATCCTCCACCGCCATCACGGCAACAGATGCCGCGGTCCGCTGCCGGTCCGCGCCGTTCTCCCCGCATGGCTGCTCCCTTCCATCCGCTCAAGCTGCGCTGGCTGTTCATGGCCGCGATGCTGCCCGGCCTCGTCGCGCTGGTGCTCTCGCTCGCCCGTTCGTACGAACGCGAGCGGAACTACCTGGACGTGCACGCCATGCAGGCGGCGCGCGCCCTCGGCCAGACGCTGGACCGCGAAATCCTCGGCGCGCAGAAGACCATGCAGAGCCTCGCCATCGCGGCCGGGCAATTCCAGCGGAAGGACTTCGCCCACTTCCATCGCGACGCGCGCGCGGTGCTTGAAACGACGAACATCCTCGACGCCATGGTGCTGACGGATGCGGCCGGCCAGCAGTTCGTCAACACCATGGTGCCTTTCGGCACGCCGCTGCCGCACACGGCCAACCTGGAGCGCCTGCAGCGGGTGTTCGCGACCGGCAAGCCGCATATCTCGGACCTGCTGAGCGGCACCGTGTCGAAGCAGACGCTCATCACCGTGGACGTTCCCGTCGTCATCGGCGGGCGGGTGGCGTACGCCCTGAGCGGCGCCATGCTGACGGGGCGCCTGAATCGCCTGCTGGCCGACCAGGCCTTCCCGCCAGGCTGGATCGGGGTGATCTACGACCGCAACGGAGCCATCCTGGCGCGCACCCGGGACGCCGAGAAGTTCGTCGGCCACAAGGTGGCTCCGGCGCTGCAGAATCGCCTCACGGGGCCGGCGGAAGGCATGCTCGAGACCGATACCCTGGAAGGCATCCCGGTGCTGGTCGCCTACCGCCGCTCGGAGACGAGCGGCTACACGGTGGCGATCGGCGTGCCGGTGTCCGTGCTGACCGGGGAACTCCAGCACAGCATCGTCATGGCGGCGATCGCGGCGGTCATGATCATCATCGCCAGCTTCTGGCTGGCCTGGCATTTCGGCAGCCAGATGCTGCGCGGACTGCGCGGGCTGTCGGCGGCGGTCGACGCGGCCGCCGCCGGCCGTGACGACTACCAGCTGCCGGCCACGGGACCAGCGGAGCTGATGGACCTGGCCGACCAGTTCGACCACATGATGGAGGCGCGGCGCAAGGCCGAAGCCAGCGTCGTCAACGAGCAGCTGCGGCTGTTCAACATCCTGGAGACCCTGCCTTCGTACGTGCTGCTGCTGACGCCCGATCATCACGTCGCGTTCGCCAACCGGGTGTTCCGGGAGCGCTTCGGCGAATCCCGCGCCAAGCGCTGCTACGAGTTCCTGTTCGACCGCACCACTCCCTGCGACAACTGCGAGACCTACAGCGTGCTCGGCGGCGCGCAGGCGTCGCACGAATGGGAATGGACCGGACCGGACAAGCGCACCTACGCCATCTACGATCGCCGCATCGAGGACAATGACGGCAACCCGTGCATCCTCGAGATGGGCATCGACATCACCGAGCGCAAGCGCGCCGAGCAGGAGCAGCAGCGGCTCAATCGCGCCCTGCGCCTGCTGAGCGACGCCAGCCTGCTGATGGCGCAGGCCGACGACGAGCACCGGCTGCTGTCCGACGTCTGCCGGCTGGTGGTCGAGACCGGCGGCTACCTGATGGCATGGATCGGCTTCGCCGATTCCGGCGTCGAGAAGACGGTGCGGCCGGTGGCGCAGTCGGGCTACGAGGACGGCTACCTCGAAAGCATCGAGATCTCCTGGGACGAGGCCAAGGACGTCGGCTGCGGCCCTACCGGGACGGCGATCCGCACCGGGATGACGCAGCTCAACCAGAACTGCCAGCTCGATGCGCGCATGGGCCCGTGGCGGGACGCCGCCGTCAAGCGCGGCTACCAGTCGAGCATCGCGCTGCCGCTGATCGGCAAGCAGCAGACCCTCGGCGCGCTCACCGTGTATGCGGCCGACGCCGAGGCCTTCAACACGCAGGAGGTGGAGCTGCTGGAGGAACTGGCGCGCAACGTCGCCTTCGGCATCGAGACCCTGCGGGCGCGCCGCCAGCGCGAGCAGGCGGAGGCGGCCACGCGCGCCAAGAGCGCCTTCCTGGCCAACATGAGCCACGAGATCCGCACGCCGATGAACGCCATCCTCGGCATGGCGCACCTGATGCGGCGCGACGGCGTCACGCCGCGGCAGCAGGTGCAGCTCGACAAGATCGACATGGCGGCCGAACACCTGATGCACATCATCAACGACGTGCTCGACCTGTCGAAGATCGAGGCCGGCAAGCTGCGGCTCATCGAGGAGAACATCAACATCTCCGCGCTGCTGTCGAACATCGTCTCCATCCTGTCGCCGCGCGTCAGCGAGAAGAAGCTGCGCCTGGTCGTCGATGCCGCGCCGATGCCGGGCGCCCTGCGCGGCGACCCGACCCGGCTGACCCAGGCGCTGCTCAACTACGCCAACAATGCCGTCAAGTTCACCGCCGAAGGCACGGTGCGCATCCGCATCGGCGTCGTGGCGGAGGCCGCGGACAGCGTGCTGCTGCGCTTCGAGGTCAGCGACACCGGCATCGGCATTCCCGGGGACGCCCTCGACCGCCTGTTCGTCGCCTTCGAGCAGGCCGACGGCTCGACGACGCGGGAATACGGCGGCACCGGCCTGGGCCTGGCCATCACCCGGCGCCTGGCGCAGATGATGGGCGGCGATGCCGGCGCCGAGAGCGTGCCGGGCAAGGGCAGCACCTTCTGGTTCACCGCCCGGCTCGCCAAGGCCACCGCCGCGGACGCCAAGCCGAGGGCCTCGGCCGAATCCGCCGAGGCGGCGCTGGCGCGCGACTTCAAGGGCCGGCGCCTGCTGCTGGTCGAGGACGACCCGATCAATTGCGAGATCGCACTGGAGCTGCTGAGCGACATCGGCCTGGCCGTCGACGTGGCGGAGGACGGCAGCCAGGCGGTCGACATGGCGGGCAGGACCCCCTACGACATTATCCTGATGGACATGCAGATGCCCCACATGGACGGTGTCGAGGCGACGCGGCGCATCCGTGCAACCGCATCGGGCGCCAGGGTGCCGATCGTGGCGATGACGGCAAACGCCTTCTCGGAGGATCGCCTGCGCTGCAAGGAGGCCGGCATGAACGGCTTCCTCTCGAAGCCGGTGATGCCCGAGCATCTCTATGCCACGCTGCTCCAGTGGCTGCGGGCCTCGTCCGAGCGGGCCGCCGCGGACGGCGCCGGCATGCCGGCCGCCGACTGACGCCCGGCCGGCTATCCCGGCCCGGGAACGAACAGCAGGTTGGGCCCCGCGCGCGCGTAGCCCGCTTCGTCGAGCAGGACGTCGAGGGCCAGCGTCGCCAGGTCGTCGGCGACCGCATCGGCGCGCGGCGCCTTGTCGCGGTAGAGGATCTTCAGGTAGCTGCCGCACTCGTCGCAGCTCTCGGCCCGCACCGCGGGCACCTCGGGCTGTCCTTCGCCGGCCAGGTAGTGGTAGGCGATGCGGCCGGACGAGGCGCAGGCCGCGCACTTGATCCGCGCCAGGTTCCATTCGGTCTCGCACAGCGAGCAATGCAGGTAGCGCACGTTGGCCACCTCGCCGGCGCCGCGCACCACGCTGGCGACCGGCAGGCTGCCGCAGCACGGGCAGACGCCGGGCACGTCGAGCGCGTGCACCAGTCCGATGCCCGCCAGGCGCGCCGCGGTCGCCGTCCAGGTCACCTGCAGCGCGGCGGCGACGAATGGCAGCAGGTCGCGGTCCTGGGCCGGCGGCTCGCGGTGCAGCACGCGCTGCGCCAGCCCGTCGAGCTGCCCGGGCACCATCGCGGCCAGCAGCGCGAGGCTCTTCTGCACGGTCGGCGGCGCTTGTGTCTGCAGCGTCGCCACGATGCCGTGCAGGACGTCGCGCCAGATCTCCTTCGGCCGCCAGCGATGCGCCGGCGCCGGCGGCATGCGGTTGCGGTGGGCGTTCTCGATGGCGGCGGGGTTGGGCAGCGGCACCGACGGCAGGTCGCGCAACGCGGCGTGCTGCGCATCGGCCAGTCGCCCGAGGAAGCGCAGCCAGTCGCCCAGCGCATGGTCCCGGGCAAGCTCGCGGAAGCGATGCGCGCGGGCGGCGAAGATGGTGGCGGGATCGGCGGCGGCCACATGCGGCGGGCTGCCGTCGTCCATCCGGGCGATGCGGGCGTCGGGGGCGGGGCCCATCATCGTCCCGCCACCTGGCGGCACCGGGCGCGATGGCGCTGCCGGGCCCACGGCCGCGTCACCGTGCCGTGCCGCATGGCGCGGGAGGTGCCAGCGGCGCCCAGCGGTCGACGGTGTCGCTGTTCTTCGCCATGGGGTCGGCGACGCGGTCCGGGCTGTTCACGTAGTCAAGCAGCGCCGCGCCCTTCGGGCACAGCGTGCCGCGGTTGACCGGATGGTCGGGATCGCCCTCGATGTGGAAGATCTTGGCCTTGGCGCTGTCGCCCATCGAGTACGTCAGCAGGCCGCAGGACACCGAGCAGTAGGTGCAGGTGCTGCGCGTCTCGACGGCGCGCGCCAGCTTGAACTCCCGCGCCTGCGCCAGGGCCTCCTCGGCCGAGAAGCCCATGGCGGCGATCGTCGATCCCGACAATCCCGCGCCGCACACCCTGACGAACTGCCTCCGGTTCACGTCCATGTCGCGCCTTCCTCTCGGCCTGGTGTCCGCGCAATTTATGGGCGCTGCGGCCGGGCGTCTATACCGGCCGGGGATCAATCGGGCTACCGGCTTCGCGGTAGTGGCTACATTTCCTTCATCACCTGCGCATAGGAGATGAGCGCGAACAGGGCGGTGCCGCCGACGATGTTGCCGGCCAGCACGGGCGCGAGGAAGCGCCCGAGCACCTCCCCGAGCGTCATCGCGCCGGTCACCATCAGCAGGAAGGATTCGACGCTGCCGGCCACGATGTGCGTGAAGCCGCCGACGCCGATCACGTAGGTCATCAGCACGATGACCTGGAACTGGGCCGCGCCGGCGGCCGGGATCAGCCAGACCATGGCGGCCATCAGGTAGCCGGAGGTGACGGCGAGGAAGCCCATCTCCAGCCAGCCATGGTCGAGCGCGTGGCGGGCGACCCGCAGCATGCTGTCGAGCAGGTCGGGCGGCACCGCCGGCGTGTATGCGATGAAGACGGCCGCGGCGAGGGTGCCCGCGAGGTTGGCGGCCAGCACGATCGCCCACATGCGCGCGGCTTCGCCCACCTTGCGCCAGCTCGGCTCGGCCATCACCGGCAGCACGACGGTGATGGTGTTCTCGGTGAACAGCTGCTGGCGCGCCAGCACCACCATGACGAAGCCCACCGGGTAGCCGAGCGCGACGACCAGTTCGCGCCAGGGGGCATCCGGCAGGTAGCGCGCCAGGATGCCCTGCGCCAGCAGCGAGAAGCTGATCGACAGGCCGGCGGCAACGCCGGACCACCACAGCGAGACGGCCGGCCGCTCCATCTCGGAGGCGCCGAGCCGGCGCACCGTCTCGTAGATGACGGGCGTGACCGGGGTGGTGCGCTCCTCGACCTGGTCGGCCCGCCGGTCGCGCTCGTTCACGT
The DNA here is from genome assembly GCA_036391815.1 of Rhodocyclaceae bacterium. Lineage (GTDB taxonomy): Bacteria > Pseudomonadota > Gammaproteobacteria > Burkholderiales > Rhodocyclaceae > Nitricoxidireducens. The sequence continues at coordinate 2,071 of DASVZD010000336.1, read as the reverse complement.
GCGTCAGGGCGCCGCGGCCGGCCGCAGCTCCACCTTCAGCCAGCCGGGCTGGCGCGTGTCGAAGGCCTTGTAGGCGTCGATCGCCGAGGTCAATGCCTCGTGCTTGGTGACCAGCGTGCGCGGATCGAAGGCATGCGAGGTGACGATGTCGAGCAGCCGCGGGATGTACTTGCGGTGGTTGCAGTTGCCCATGCGAATCGTCAGGTTCTTGTGCATCGCCATGCCGATCGGGAAGGCGTCGTCGGTGGGCGGATAGACGCCGATGATCGACAGCGTCCCGGCCTTGGCCAGCGCCTCCACCGCCCAGCGCTGCACCTGCGACGGCGCATCGCCCGGATGCCAGTTGTCGCCGTCGGGGTGCTGCTCGGGCGCGACCTTCTGCAGTTCCTGCTGGAACTGCTTGTGCTGCTGCTTCGAAACCTTCGCCGCCGGGCCATGCCGGGCGCAGCTGGCGTCCACGCCGACCGCGTCGATGGCGCGATCTACGCCGATGCCGCCGGTCAGCTTCAGCAGGGCGGCCACCGGGTCCTCCTTCTCGAAGTCGATGATCTCCGCGCCCTGGCGGCAGGCGATCTCCAGGCGGTCGTGCAGGCAGTCGATGGCGAAGATGCGCCCGGCGCCCATCAGCTTCGCGGAGGCGATGGCGAACTGCCCGACCGGCCCGCAGCCGAACACCGCAACGGTGTGGCCGGGCTTGATCTCGGCCATGTCGGCGCCGAAGTAGCCGGTGGGGAAGATGTCGGACAGCAGGATCGCCTGGTCGTCGCCGACGTCGTCGGGCAGCTTGATCAGATTGACGCTGGCGAAGGGCACGCGCGCCTTCTCGGCCTGCAGCCCCTGGAACGGCCCGGTCTTCTTCGGCCCGCCGTAGAAGGCGGTGCCGGCATCCTTGCCGTTGGGATTGGCGTTGTCGCACTGCGAGTAATAGCCGGCGCGGCAATAGGCGCAGTAGCCGCAGGCGATGGTCGACGGGATGATGACGCGATCGCCGGGCTGGAAGTTGCGCACCTCGGGCCCGACGCGCTCCACCACGCCGACCGCTTCGTGCCCGAGCACGGTGCCGGGCTCGAGGCCCGACAGCGTGCCGCGCACCAGGTGGAGGTCGGTGCCGCAGATGGCGCTGGCGGTGATGCGCACGATGGCGTCGCTCGGCTCCTGGATGGCGGGCTCCTCGACATCCTCGAGGCGGATGTCGCCGATGCCGCGGAAGACCACTGCTTTCATGGAAGCGCTCCTTTCATTTCGTGACGTTCGGGCCGAGCCGACTGCCGCGGTCGCAAGTTCGATGCCGAACGGCGGAGGTCGCCCGGCCGCGTTGGCCGCCCGCGGGACAGAAATAGTTACGCGCCGACCGGAATATTTTTCGTCTGCCTGCCTCCTTGAAGTTGGGCACCCCTGTCCTAGGATGGTTTACGGTCGCCGCGCGGCGGCCGGACGGCAATCCCGACAATCTCGACCGGAGGTGGAATGCCGGTTCCGGCGTCCTCCAATCCCCTTCCCGAATTCGGCGACGCGCTGCTGGCAGTGGATGTCCAGAACGACTTCCTGCCCGGCGGAAGCCTCGCCGTGCCCGGCGGCGACGCCATCATCGCGCCGCTGAACACTTGGCTGCTGCGCTTCGAGGAAGCGCGGCTGCCGGTGTTCGCCACGCGCGACTGGCATCCGCAGGACCACTGCTCGTTCCGCGAACGCGGTGGCACGTGGCCCGCGCATTGCGTCGCCGGGACGCCGGGCGCGCAGTTTCCGGCCAGCCTGCGGCTGCCGCCGTCCGCGCAGGTCATATCGAAGGCGATGCAGCGCGAGGCCGACGCCTACTCGGGCTTTTCGGGCACCGACCTCGACGCGCTGTTGCGGCGCGCCGCGGTGCACCGGCTGTTCGTTGGCGGGCTGGCTACCGACTACTGCGTGCTGCGTACCGTGGAGGACGCGTGCTCGCTCGGCTACGAGGTCCTGCTGCTGGCCGACGCCGTGCGCGCGGTGGAGGTGCAGCCGGGCGACGGCGCGCGCGCCCTGGCGGCCATGGCGGCGGCCGGTGCGCGCATCGCGGAGGCATCGGCGTGACCTCGGCGCT
>DASVZD010000335.1:0-4507 GCA_036391815.1 Rhodocyclaceae bacterium | reverse complement strand
CACCGGAACGATATGGCCTTCGACCTGCGCATCGTCCGTCGTCACGTGCGTGCGGCCCCACCACCATTTCCAGCCCAGCCAGATCGCGGCCGCAAGCACGACGGCGGCGAACACCAGGCGCGGCAGGTTCGCCTTGCGCGCCGCCGCGTCAGCCATAGCGGATTTCCAGGATTTCGATCTCGCGCAGGCCCACCGGGCTCTGGAAGCGCACCACGTCGCCTTCGCGCGCCTTCATCAGCGCGCGCGCCAGCGGCGAGATCCAGCTGATGCGGCCCTGCGCGGCGTCCGCCTCGTCGACGCCGACGATCTGGTAGGTGGCCTCGCGCTCCTCCAGGCCCTCGATGGTCACCGTGGCGCCGAAGAAGACCTGCTCGACGTTCTCCTGCACCGCAGGGTCGACGACCACCGCGTTCTCCAGCCGCTTGGTCAGGTAGCGGATGCGGCGGTCCATCTCGCGCAGCTTCTTCTTGCCGTAGATGTAGTCGCCGTTCTCCGAGCGGTCGCCGTTGCCGGCCGCCCAGGCGACGATCTTCACGAGTTCCGGCCTCTCGACCTTCACGAGATGCTCGAATTCGCGACGCATGCGCGCGTGGCCCTCGGCGGTCATGTAATTCCTGGTGCCGGGCGGCAATGCCGGCGTGCCGGGCGCGTCGTCGTCCTCGTCGCCTTCGCTTTCCTTGACGAATGCCTTGTTCATCGCTTGAGATGGGCCTGCGAGGCCGCCATTGTATGATGGCGGGACAACCCCGCCGAGAGAAAAGTTCATGTCCACGACCGGAACATGGCGTACGCCTACCCTTGTGCTCGTTTGCGGCGGCCTCGTCATGACGGTGGCGATGGGCGCGCGGCACGGCTTCGGGCTGTTCCTGCAGCCGATGTCCGCCGATCACGGCTGGGGCCGCGAAGTCTTCGCCTTCGCCCTGGCGCTGCAGAACCTGATGTGGGGCGCCGCCCAGCCCTTCGCCGGCCTGATCGCCGATCGCTGGGGCGCCGGCCGGGTGCTGTTCGGCGGTGCGGTCCTCTACGTAGCGGGCCTCGTCTGGATGGCGCACGCGGCCAGCGGCGCCGAACTGGCGCTCTCCTCCGGCGTGCTGATCGGCATCGGACTTTCCGGCACCACCTTCAGCATCGTGTACGGCGTCCTCGGCCGCATCTACCCGCCGCAGCAGCGCACCATGGCGCTCGGCATCGCCGGCGCCGCCGGCTCCTTCGGCCAGTTCGCCATGCTGCCCGGCACCCAGGCGCTCATCTCCGGCTTCGGCTGGCAGACCGCGCTGCTGGTGCTCGCCGGCGCCGCGGCGCTGATGGCGCCGCTGTCGGCGGTGCTGGCGGAGCCGGACCGCAGCCATGCCCATCATCACAAGCAGCCGGTGCGCGAGGCGATCGCCGAGGCGGCGTCGCATCGCGGCTTCTGGCTGCTGACCTTCGGCTACTTCGTGTGCGGCTTCCAGGTCGTGTTCATCGGCGTGCACCTCCCCGCCTATCTCGCCGACCACGGCCTGCCCGGCAACGTCGGCGTCGTCTGCCTGGCGCTGATCGGCTTCTTCAACATCATCGGCACCTACGGCGCGGGCTGGCTCGGCCAGCACCGCAGCAAGAAGCACCTGCTGGCCTTCATCTACGTGGCGCGCAGCGCGATCATCGTCGCCTTCCTGGCGGCGCCGCTGACGCCCGTCTCTGCCTACGCCTTCGCCTGCGCCATCGGAACCCTGTGGCTCGCCACCGTGCCGCTCACCAACGGCATCATCGCCCAGGTGTTCGGCGTGCATTACCTCTCGATGCTCGGCGGCTTCGTCTTCTTCAGCCACCAGATCGGCAGCTTCCTCGGCGCGTGGCTGGGCGGCGTGCTGTTCGACCGCACGGGGTCCTACGACGTCGTGTGGGGAGCCTCGATCGTGCTCGGCCTGGTGGCGATGGCGATCAACCTGCCGATCGACCAGCGGCCGCTGGCGCGGCTGCGGCCTGCTACGTCGCCTGCTTGATCGCCAGCAGCGCCTGGTTGCGCAGCGTCTTCAGCAGCGTCAGTTCCTTCTCCGGAATGACGATGGAGCCCGCCTTGTCCTTGTCGCAGTAGATCAGCGCGACGGGGTTGCCCTTCAAGGTCAGCGGGAACAGCACGAAGGTCTTGGCGGTGATCTTCTGGCGATACCACTTCGGGATGCGATCGGCGATCTTCGGATCGTCGATGTCGGTGATGATGATGTCGACCGCCTTCGCCGTGGCGAGGTGGAACACGTCGGGCTCGTAGGTCAGCGGGAAGCGGAAGATGCGCGCGAGATCGGCCGTGTCGGGTCCGAAGCCGAAGCGCCCGACCATCATGCCGGTCTTCACGTCCTTCAGCGCCAGCATGACGCGATGGAAGCCCATCGAGCGGTACATGGTCTCCAGGATGATGCGCAGGATGTCGTTGAGCGCGAAGTCCTCGACCAGCGAGTTGCTGATGTCCTGGATGCCGGCCGACAGGATGGCCTGGGCGTCGCTTTCCTGCACCGCCCCTTCCTCCGCCCCTCCGGCGGCTACCTCGGCCTCGTAGACAGGCACCTCGGTGAGAACCGTGTCCGCCAGCGCCGCCATCGCCGGATCGCTGGGCGTCGCGTCGACGCTCGGCTCGTCCTTGGCGCCCGAGAAGACCTTCACCTGGCGGGCGAACGGGCTCTGCTTGAGATTCACGCGCAGGATCGAGGCCAGGTCCTTCAGCTCGGTGAACGCCTGCTCGACGCTGGCGCGCAGTTCCTTGTCGGATACCTGGAGGCAGGAGGCGAAGCGCTCGCTGACGCCGCGCAGCGCCTTGCCGCGATCCTCGGGCGTGTACGAGGCGATCAGGTTGCACACCTCGTTCGAGAAGCCCGACACCACGTTCAGCGTCTGTTCGTGGGTGGCCGGCTTGCGGATCGGCCCCTCGGGCAGCGGCTTCATGCTCTGGACGATCGACGGCGGGAAACCCCAGCTCTTGGCGATGCCCATGCCGAGGTCTTCGAACGACAGGCCCAGCACCTGGATCGCCGCGGCCTGCTCGGAGAGGTCCTTGGTCTGCACCAGGTTGCGCACGGTGTCGACTTCCTCGGGGAAGTAGAACTGCGCGAGCAGCTGCCCGAGGTTGTGGAACATCGAGCAGATGAAGGCTTCCTCGCCTTCGCGCCCCACGATGTTCTTGCTGGCGTCGCGCCCGATCAGGCCGGCCAGGTTGGAACGCAGGAAGCCTTCCTTGAGTTCGCGCGCGTTGGACTTGTTCTGCAGGTGCTCGAACAGCAGCACCGTGATGGCGATGTTGCGCACGGCGTCGAAGCCCAGCACGATGACGGCGCGCGAGACCGTGCTGATGTTGCCGCCGCCCACCTGGCGGTAGAACGCGGAGTTGACCAGGCGCAGAATCTTGTTGGTCAGCGCATAGTCCTTGAGGATGGTGTTGGAGAGCTTGTTGATGCTCTCGCGCTCCGACTCGGTGAGCCGGTTGATCGCCGATACCGAGTCCGACAGCGCCGGGAAATCCGTCTTGTGGCGCATGCGCCGCAGCAGGAACTCCAGCGTCGCCGCCTTCTTCGACTCGCTCTCCTCGCCTTCCGCGGCGGCGCCGGCTCCCAGGTAGGTGCCGAGCGCCTCGGCGACCTGCGCCGCCGACGGATAGCGCAGCCCGGGATCGAGCGCGCAGCACTTGAGGATGATGGCGCCCAGCCGCTCGTCGATGCCGGCATCGGCGGGAATCGCCACCTGGTCGCACGAGACGCTGTAGAGGATCTTCGCCAGGCTGTCGCCCTGGATCGCGCGCTTGCCGGTCAGCATCTCCAGCAGGATGAGTCCCGCGGCGAAGACGTCGTTCTTCGCGCTGATGACCTGCTTGGTGACGTACTCGGGCGCCATGTAGAACGGCGTGCCCGACAATCCCTTCTGCGCTTCGGGCGCGTCGCCGGCGATCTTGACGGCGATGCCGAAGTCCATCACCCGCGGCGTGCCGCGCGCGTCGATCAGGATGTTCGACGGCTTGAGGTCGCGGTGGATGATGCCCTGCGCGTGCGCCTGCGCCAACGCGTCCGCCACCTGGCGCATCATCTCGGCCGCCTTGCCGGACGGCATGGCGCCGTCGGCCTTCAGGGCGTCGGCGAGGCTGCGCCCCTCGACGTACTCGAACACCAGGTAGGGATCGCCGCCCTGCTCGCCGGCATCGAAGATGGGAACGACGTTGGGATGCCTGAGCTTGCTGATCGTGCGCGCCTCGGCGAGCAGTGCCGCGTTCTGCCCGGCTTCCGCCGTGGCAAAGTGCATGGTCTTGATGGCTACGTCGCGCTGGAGCTGCGGATCCCAAGCGAGATAGACCACGCTCTGGGCGCCGCGCCCGAGCTCACGACGGATCTCGAATCGGCCGATTGTCTGGGGCATGCGGCATTCTACCTGCCCCCGGTCGGTCTGTGGAAATGCCCGTCCGACGGGCTGCCGCAACGCAACAAGCTAGTGCTTCGACACCGGCTGGTCCATCACCGCGCTGTAGGCGTCGATGAAGTCCTCGAGTTGC